>JAYVAI010000188.1:0-4385 GCA_043751075.1 Cyclobacteriaceae bacterium
GATTTAAAAAAAAAAGGGAAGGCGATAGTGATTGATGGGTTTTTCTTGGTGACCATCCTTTGAAGCGCGTACATACGCAGGAAAAAACACGTTATGGGCAACCCGCAGGACAACCCTCACCGAAAGAGCCTCGACAGAATTTGAAGTACGAATTCAGAATGCTGAATTTTGAAGCGGTGCTCCGCGGACAAATTGTAGGTGATTGAGCGGAAGACTAAATTTCGAGACGAACAATTTTCAAGACGGACAATCAAAAAGTTGACTATATAAAAGAGACTGAGTAGCGGGCAGCCCATAACATGATGCTTGTGCCAGGCGGGGGTTTTGCGAGTCATTAAAGTTCGGTGCGTTCTATTAATATTATACTCGTGCTGTGAGACAGGGTGCAGGTGTTAAGCCCCCGCCTGGCACAAGCAAGCTGTCAAGCAGGGCAGTTTCAATTTTGAAATAGACAACCACAAAAAGATTTACAAGGATTACATCTGGTTTGTTTCGATATTCGTTGAGCGAAACCACGATTATCTCTTTCTTTAAACAGCAGATGAATGAATAATTTTATGGAAACATCACGGATAGCATTACCGATAGGCACCGCGCTGGACCGGTTTATAAAAAACAATCAGGATCAATTTCAATATGCATCGGGTGAGTTGTCGCAGTTATTGCGCGACATAGCGTTGGCTTCCAAAGTTGTGAACCGGGAGGTGAACAAAGCTGGGCTCATTGATATAATGGGGGCTATTGGTTCGCAAAACAGTGGCGGAGAGCAACAGCAGAAGTTGGATGTATTGGCGAATATCCGGTTTACACGCGCCCTCACCAAAGGGGGCGAGGCTTGTGCATTGATTTCGGAAGAGATGGAAACGTACGTGGATGTAAACAACAATGGAAATTATGTGATCGCCATTGACCCCCTGGATGGGTCGAGCAACATTGACGTGAATGTTTCCATCGGCACCATCTTTTCTATTTATCGCAGAAAAAGTGCTGTGGGAAATCCCGTGAGCAAAGAGGATATTTTGCAGAGTGGGGCTGAACAAGTGGCGGCAGGATATATTTTGTACGGGTCGTCCACCATGCTGGTTTACACTACGGGGTATGGGGTGAACGGTTTTACTTACGAAAGCACCTTGGGTGAATATGTGCTCTCGCACACAAACATGAAAATACCGGATGATGGAAAAATTTACTCTATCAATGAAGGGTTGGCCAATTCATTTTCGCCTGCCATAAAATCGTACCTCACTTTTTGCAAGGACAATAATTATACAGCCCGCTATATTGGTTCGCTCGTGGCGGATTTTCACCGCAACTTACTGAAAGGGGGAATTTATGTGTATCCGGCCACAGCCCAAAACCCAGACGGTAAACTACGGCTAATGTATGAGTGCAATGCATTGGCTTTTTTGGCCGAGCAGGCCGGGGGCAAGGCAACGGATGGCAAGAACAGAATATTGGATATTAAACCCGAGAACCTACATCAGCGCACCCCTTTTTATGTGGGCTCCAAGAACATGGTGGAGAAGGCAGAGAGTTTTATTTAGCAGGCTCTTCCTGTGCAACCTCCTCCGGTTTGTCAATGAAAATTTCTGGAGCTTGTTCCGACAAAATGCTGTACCACTTCACCAACTTCTTTATATCGGAAACATACACGCGATCCTGATCGTAACTGGGCAGCACCGATTTTAAAAATGATTTTAGTTCGTTCGCTTCCGAATTGGCATCAACGCCCAGATCGTTACCAAAATCTTTTTTTATTTTCTTTAACACCTCCAGCAAGCCAACGGTGCCTTCCTTGTCGGTGGTAAAAATTGAAATCTCGCTGAGCACCGACATGCGTTGAGCGGTGCTTGCCACAAGCCGGGCTTTGTTGGCATCGAGCGACTCAAGCAATACGCCTGCCTTGCCAGGCTTCAACACTTTGTACAAACCACCCTTTCCGCTGATCGATGCTATCTCCGATAATTGCATAACGTAAATGATTAAGGCGCAAAACTAATCCTACTTTACCGACTAACAAAACGGATTGCAATACTCTTACTGTTGGTTATTGATGGCCTGCTCAATAAAATCCAATATATGGTCGCGTCCGGTTTTTTTCTCTGCGGACGTGATAAAGACGGGAGGCAATTCTTCCCAATCCTTTAACAGGCGGGTTTCAAATTTTTTTCTTGACTTGGCCAGTTCGGATTGTTTTATCTTATCGATTTTGGTGAGCACCAAGGCAATGGGAACACCTGCCGCGCCCAGCCAATTGATAAAGTCAATGTCGTTTTTTTGGGGATCGAGGCGCGAGTCGATCAACACAAATGTGCACGCCAGGTTTTCGCGTCCGTGAAAGTAAGCCGTTATCATTTGGTTCCAGCCGGCTTTGGTGGATTTGCTCACACTTGCATAACCATATCCCGGAAGATCGACCAAGTACCATTTCTTATTGATAATAAAATGATTGATGGTTTGTGTCTTGCCGGGTGTGGATGAAGTTTTGGCTAAGCTCTTCCGATGGGTGAGCATATTTATCAGAGATGACTTGCCCACGTTTGACCGGCCAATGAAAGCAAATTCTGGTTTGTCGGGAGCGGGGCACCTGGCCACTTCTGTGTTGCTGATAACAAACTCTGCGGATGTGATGTCCATGTATGATCGATATAACTGCTGTGAAAAGTAAATCATAAAATTACGGAATGATGAGGATGGGTTGGCCATTTATCTGTTATAACTTATTTGATGTATTGATATTTTGTTACCTTGCCTATTGCAAATGGGTATTTTTAGCATTAAACAAAACCTTCGGTCTATGCACCAATTTCGCAAAGCACTTTTCATATTCGCTATGTTTTCTTTTTCGTGGCACTTTTTGCAAGGCCAAGATCAAGACAAAGCGCAGTCCAAGCAATATTATGAACTGGCCAAAGAGATGTTGGCCAGCACCAAGGCATTGGACGATGCGCGCGATCTGTACGTAACGGCTGCCGACACAGACACCACCAACCTGCAGGCAAACTTTGAAGCTGGCAACGCCTACATCCAAACCATAAACAGGCATTTGGCCACCAAGTATTTTGCCCGTGTGTATAGGCAACGGCCAGGCTACCGGTTTGACCTGGAGTATTGGATCGGATTTGGTTATCACAATGGCCTGGAGTTCGACAATGCCATTGATTATTATACCCGCTATAAAAACAAGATCATCAGAAACCCCAACTATGGGGGCAAAGATAAAATTGAACTTAAGGACGTGGAGCGCAGGCTCGAAGAATGCAAAAACGGAAAAGAACTGGTGGCCAACAAAAAACCATTTTCGATAGTCAATCTTGGAAGTGCCATCAACTCAGAATTTGAGGACTACGCCCCCGTGGTGAACCCCAATGAAACCGAAATAATTTTTACAACAAGAAGAAGGGAGGGAAACATCAATCAGGATGTGTGGGACGACAACAAACCCTACGAAGATATTTTTATCAGTACCAAAGAGGGCAACACCTGGTCGCCTGCCAAAAATATCGGAACAACCATAAACTCCGAATTCAACAACTCAAACCTTACCCTTTCTCCCAATGGAAACACGCTTTTTATCTATAATGATGGAGAAGGCAATGGCGATATTTTATTTAGCGAGCGGCAGCCCGATGGCACCTGGAGCGAGGCCAAACCGTTGCCCGGTTCTGTCAACTCATCCTTTCGCGAGTCGTCCGCATCGATAACCAAAGATGAAAACACTCTTTACTTTGCCAGCGAGCGGCCCGGTGGGCTTGGTGGATCCGATATCTATTCCTGCACCAAAGACAGCAAGGGAGCATGGACACGAATAAAAAATTTGGGGGAAGGCATAAACACAGAGTATGACGATGAAGGACCCTTTATAGACATCGATGGCAAGACACTTTATTTTAGCTCGATGGGAAGAAACGGCATGGGTGGCTACGATTTATTTAAAGCCACGCTGATCAGTGAAGCAGATAACCAATGGTCGGAGCCGGAGAACATGGGCTACCCTATAAACACACCCGACAACGACATCTTTATTGCACGCTCGTCCACGGCCAATCGCTTTTACTACGCATCGGTGCGCGAGGATGGCATCGGATATTCAGATATATACATGGTGACTCCATCCGAAGATGTAAAAAAACCAGAACCGATCGTTGCCAAAGAACCAACCAAGAAAGAAATACAACCTTGGAAATTTTATATATCGTTGGTGGATTCGGAGACCAAGCAACCTGTGGATGCAGCCGTGTTGCTTGAAGGCAAGGACAAAAGTTTTGTGAAGACCAACAAGGCCGGAAAAGGCAAATATGAATTTGACATTTCGGCCAACACAAAGAAGGATTATTTGCTCTTCATAGAAGCAGAAGGTTACGTTTTTGAGAACATAACGCTGC
>JAYVAI010000189.1:0-1677 GCA_043751075.1 Cyclobacteriaceae bacterium
GATTTACTTTTTGCCGGCACCGAATTAGGTTTGTTCATTTCGTGGAATGGTGGCACCGACTGGTCTCCGTTTCAATTGAACTTGCCCATCACTCCAATCACTGATTTGCGTGTGCATCAAAATGATCTGATCGCGTCCACGTCCGGAAGATCGTTTTGGATATTGGACGATCTGGGTTTGGTAAGGCAATATAAAAATGAGTCATCTTCATTTGCATTGTTCAAACCTGACAATACAATATTGGCCAATGGAAATAGTGAACTGGATGGATCGTCATCCGAGTTTGATGGCATGAACCCTTTCCGGGGAGTTAATCCTGCCACGGGTGCAGTGCTCTATTATCAATTGCCAGAGTTGAAACCGACCGATCATATTGCGATGGAAATCAAAGATGCACAAGGAAATGTGGTGAACACGTTTAGTTCAAGGGCCGACTCCACCCAGCAGCGATATGGTGGAGCACCGCCAGCCGCTCCTGTTCTATCCAAAGCGAAAGGGCTCAACCGGTTCGTGTGGAACTTGCGCTACCCAACTCTGGTGGGTGTGCCAAACGTATATATCGAAAGCAGCTACCGTGGCCACAAAGCATCGCCTGGAAAATATTCAGTTACAGTGAAGATGGGCGATCAAACAGTCGCTTCCGATTTTGAAATTTTATCCAATCCATTGTATCCTACCGATGCAAAAACATATCAGGAATATCATACGCTGATGGCGATGATGGAAGGCGAATTAAATAAGATGCACAACACTATAAATTCAATGAATGATAAACGCCATCAGTTAGATCAACTTCTTGCATCGTTGGCTGCCGATGAAAAATACAAGGCACTGAAAGCGGATGGCAAAACATTATCGCAAAAAATGAAACTGTGGGATGAGGACATGGTGCAGCGAAAGTCAAAAGCGTATGACGATGTAGAAAATTTTCCAAACAAGTTTACCGCCAATTATATGTTTATGCTCAATCACACGGAAAGTGATATTCCGCGAGTGAACAAATCCACGCTTGACAGGCTTGCGGAATTAACTGCCGAATGGACGAAACTTCAAAGCAGGGCCAATGACATTCTTGACAAGGAGTTGCCGGCTTTTAATAAGCAGTTATGGAGTGCTGGCGTGGGAGCTATCTGGAAAGAGTGAGAGGCTAACCAATTTACGATTGACAATTAGCAATTGACAATTATATTGTCAACTGTACATTGTCAATTGTAAACTTGAAGATGCATTAGCCCAACGCTTCCTTATAAACTTCCAAAACCCTGTCTCTTGCGAACTTGTGAACGACTATGGGTGGTGGATATTTCTCCGTTCCAAATTCAGGTATCCATTTTTTGATGTACTCAAACTTGGGATCGAATTTTTCAGTTTGTAGTGTAGGATTAAACACGCGGAAGTAAGGCGCAGCATCGCAGCCACAGCCTGCCGCCCATTGCCAGCCTCCGTTGTTGGCGGCCAAATCAAAATCCAGCAACTTGTGTGCAAAGTAGGCTTCGCCCCAGCGCCAGTCAATAAGCAAATGTTTGGTGAGAAAACTCGCTACAATCATTCGCACACGGTTGTGCATGAAGCCGGTGGCATTAAGCTCGCGCATGCCGGCATCTACCATGGGATAGCCGGTGTTGCCTTCACACCAGGCATAAAATTCTTTTTCATTGTTGCGCCACTCAATTTTAT
>JAYVAI010000190.1:0-4383 GCA_043751075.1 Cyclobacteriaceae bacterium
AGGATCAATGTATCCGTTCATAACACGCAAGGCATTGTAACGGATAAAGATTTCTATCTCACGTGCGAACCAACTGCCCAACAAAAAACGGCCGCTTTACCATTGGCCAAAGGAAGACGTGTGGCCCTGGTGATTGGCAATGCCGGATATGCAAGTGCTGCGAAACTCAATAACACTGTGAACGATGCAAACAGCATGGCCAAGACCCTTACCGAACTTGGTTTTGAAGTTGCAAAAGTTACTGATGGAAGTTATGAACAAATAAAAACTGCCATCTACACCTTTGGTGATCGCATACAGGATGTGGACGTTTCCATCTTCTATTATGCAGGCCATGGATTGGAAGTGGATGGAACAAACTATCTAGTTCCGGTGGACGCAAACATCACCTCTGCCTTAGACGTAAAACTAAAAGCGATTCCGATGACCGGTGTGTTGCGCACGATGGAATTTGCAAATGATGAAGGGCTGAACATGATCATTCTTGACGCTTGCAGGAACAATCCCTTTCCCACGGGCAAACGCGGTGGTGGATCAGGCCTTGCCCGTGAGCAAGCGCCCAGCGGAACACTCATTGCATACGCCACCGATCCGGGGTCGGTTGCTTCCGATGGCGACAAAGTGAACGGCCTTTACACCGGGGAGCTCATAAAACAATTGAACATCTCGCAACGCATAGAAGATATTTTCATGAACACCCGCAACTCTGTGGAGAAACTTTCAAATGGCGGCCAACGCCCGTGGGAAGAAGCAAGGCTTAAAGGGGTTTTTTATTTGAGGTGAATATCAGTTTCCCCCTCGGCTCGTATTCGCCACACACCCCACAAAGTAAAATTGTCAAAATAACTTCCGCATAAGGACTTGCTAAGTCCAGGACCCGCGATCCCGATAAAAAAAGATTGGCGCAAACCTTAACGGGATTCCGGCCTGCCTGGCCGGTAGGCAGGGTCTCGTTTGCTTGTGAACCAATTTTAAAAAAATTCTCCCCTCGCCCGGAATGACACTTTAATGAAAATGTCATCGCTTCGCTAAGGCGAGAAAGAGAGCGGTGACTTTCTTTCAGGACTTTGATTATCCGTTTTGATCTTGTCATAAATTTAGAACATCACAAAGTAGGATTAATTCCTTGCCAATAAGTTTTACTTTTTTAATCCCGCTATATTTACAAGCATTGATGAGCAGCCTGCAATCCGATCTTTTTGATTCCCATGACAATGATACCCTCTTTGCCGAGATTGTATTGCCCGTGCCCATAGCGAAACTTTTCACCTACCGCATACCGGCTGAACTCAACGCTAAAATAAAAATCGGCCAGCGGGTGATCGTTCCATTCGGGCAAAAAAAAATACTTACCGGTGTGGTGGTATCACTGCACCAACAGCCACCCAAAGAATACGAAGCCAAATACCTGTTAGAAATTTTGGATGAGCACGAGGTGATTTATGCACAACAGTTTCAACTGTACCAATGGATAGCAGACTACTATATGTGCACGATGGGCGAAGTGATCAATGCGGCACTGCCTTCGGGCTTAAAACTTTCAAGTGAGTCCATGGTTCAACTGAAACCTGGCTTCCACTTAGAAGAATCGAATTTTGACTTTTCCGAAAAGGAGCGCGTGCTGCTCGCAAGCTTAAAATCAGATACACTCAGCTACTCGGATATTTCAAAATTGCTGGGCGTAAAATCCATTTTCAATATTTTAAAATCGCTGTCATCCAAGGAAGCAATCCTCCTCTTTGAGGAGGTAAAAGAAAAATTCAAACCCAAGACAGAAAAACACGTGCGGATAAATCCATCAAATGCCAATAAGAAAGGACTTGAAACGTTGTTTGAATCTCTCGCTTCAAAGCCAAAGCAAGAGGCGGTGCTGCTCAAATATCTTCAGGAAGTGCCTGTGTTTTCGCACCCCGAATTGAACCAACAAGGGCTGCTGAAAGCAAAATTAGTGGAAGGAGAAATTTCAGAATCATCCATTGGCACATTGATCAAAAATAATATCCTCGAAGAGTTTGACGTGATCGTGCCGCGCTTCGGGTTTCCTGAAAACACCAATGAACATCCGGTGCTTTTAAGCGAAGGGCAGGAAAAAGCCCGCAACGAAATCCTTCGGGGTTTTGAAAATCATAACACCACATTGCTGCATGGCGTTACGGGAAGTGGAAAAACTGAAATATATATTGACCTGATACGCAAAGCGCTGGAGGGTGGCTCGCAGGTTTTATATCTCCTTCCCGAAATTGCGCTCACCACTCAAATCGTTCACCGCTTAAAAAAAATGTTCGGATCGGAAATGGGCGTGTATCACTCCAAGTTTTCTGACAACGAACGCGTGGAAGTTTGGAACGGTGTGCTCACCGGAAAATTCCGCTTCGTGATTGGTGTGCGCTCGTCCATCTTCCTCCCTTTCGATAATCTCAGTCTGATCATTGTAGATGAAGAGCATGACCCATCATACAAACAACACGATCCTTCACCACGCTATCAGGCCCGCGATGTGGCCATGGTGATGGCGCAAATCCATCACGCCAAAGTATTGCTGGGCAGTGCCACGCCTTCGGCAGAATCATTTCACCAGGCAAAAACAGGACGGTATGGTTTAGTAGTTTTGCCCGAACGTTTTGGCGAAGCGCAACTGCCCGAAATTATTTTGGCCAATCTTTCCACAGAAAAAAAACGAAAGTCAAACAAAGGTGAGTTCTCTTCCATGCTGTTGAATGAAATAAAAGAGGCCCTTCAAAAAAAAGAGCAGGTTATTTTGTTTCAAAACCGGAGGGGCTACTCGCCTATGGTGCAATGTGAAGATTGCCAGTGGATACCTAAGTGCATCAATTGTTCCGTCAGCCTCACTTACCATCAATATCGCCACGCCATGATCTGCCACTATTGCGGATACAGGGAAGAGCTTCCTTCGCAATGCCCTGTGTGCAGCTCGAAAAGAATTCTTACACTTGGCTATGGCACCGAAAAATTGGAAGAGGAATTGAGGTTGCATTTTCGGGAAGCAAAAATCCAGCGCATGGATTTGGACACCACACGCTCGCGCTCCGGTTATGAAACAATCATTGAAGGATTTGAAAGTGGCAAGACCGATATTTTGGTAGGCACACAAATGGTAACAAAGGGCCTGGACTTTGACCGCGTGAGCTTGGTGGGCGTGTTCGACACCGACCGTATGATGCACTTCCCGGATTTCCGCTCCTATGAGCGTGCGTTTCAACTGATCACACAAGTAAGCGGGCGGTCGGGCCGAAGGGGAAAGAAAGGGAAAGTGGTGCTGCAAACTTCTGATCCAACCCATCCTCTCTTTCGCTATGTAATTGAAAACAGTGTGCAGGGTTTTTTGGAAGATCAACTGCTCGATCGGCAGGAACATTTCTATCCACCGTTCACACGGCTAATAGAGATAACGATCAAACACACGGACAAAAAAATTGCAATGGCCGCTTCCGAAAAATTAGCACTGGAAATAAAAGCCAACATCAAAAGTGTGAGAATAGCCGGCCCCGGTGAGCCGATGGTTTCAAAAATAAGGAATGAATTTCTGATGGCAATTCTCATTAAGATAAACCGCGATCAAGGGAAGCTGCAAGAAATAAAATCGGTGTTGCACTATCTTTCCGGTCAGCTTTTGCTGATAAAAGAATTTCGCAGTGCAAAAATTGTGTTTGATGTGGATCCGAATTAAAAAATGGCAATTGACAAATATGGGATTACAATTGAATTATTGTCATCTCAAAATATCCCACTCTTCATTCAAGACCGGTATTGCCTGATGGGCTGTAAGATCAAACTGGCAGGGCACAACCGACACATAATTATTAGCTATGGCCCACTCATCGTTGTCTTCGCCTTTATCGAAATTTACAAAGTTGCCCGTCATCCAAAAGTAACTTCTTCCGTTGGGATCAAAACGCTGATCAAACTCTTCCACCCATTTGGCATTGGCCTGGCGGCAAACCCGGATGCCTTTCAACAGCTCATTTCGCTTGGGCGGAATGTTCACGTTCAAAGCCACGCCTTTGGGCAAACCTTTGGATAAAACTTGTTGTGCTATTTTTTTTATCACTTCGTGTGTGTGCGAAAAATCGGCTTTGTGACTGTAATCGCACAACGAAAAACCGATAGCGGGAGTGCCTTCAATGGCTCCTTCAATAGCTGCCGACATAGTGCCGGAATATAACACGCTGATGGATGTGTTGCTTCCATGATTGATGCCGCTCACTACAAGATCGGGTTCGTGATGATCCTTCAACACAAAATGCCGGGCCATCTTCACACAATCGGCAGGCGTGCCCGAACACTCATAGGCTTTTATCCCTTCAAAAATAAATGACTCGTTCAGGCGCAGCGTGTCGCCCACGGTGATGGCGTGGCCCATGC
>JAYVAI010000191.1:0-11983 GCA_043751075.1 Cyclobacteriaceae bacterium
AGCGCGTGGATTTTGTGGGGGGACGGACTTGGAACGCCCGCCTGACCGGACGGGCAGGGATAGCCCAATGGCCCCGAAGTTTCGGGGCCAGGCCGCTAAATATTTTTTGCAAGCCAGAAGTGTACAAGTTATTTTGACGGTTTTACTAAGTTAAAATTTATTTTCAACAGGGCACAAGGGTGTTTCACAGAGGTTTAGTTTTCTACTTCAACTTTCTTAAGCTGACTCCGTGATTTTCTCCGTGCCCCCTGTGGTTAAAACGTATTAAACAAAAACGAACCGGCCAACTCGTGTGAGCTGGCCGGTTGGGAGTGATATTCTAAAACTATTTTAGAAAGCGATTACACCCTGAATAACCACTCCTTTGAAATTTCCTTCACTTAAAATATTGTCTGTTGGAAAATCTTTGTAGTTCTGATTTACATATTCTCCTTTGAACATGACATTGCGGGTAATGAACCAGCCTGCACCGATGGAAGTACGATCAATGGAAACCGGGTAGCGCACGCCTTGGCTCGTGGCACTTTGGCCTATGGAAATTGTAGAGGTCAGTTTCATATAACGTGCCCCGATGTAAAATTTCTCATCGGTACCGAAGCGGTAAAGGAGTTCTCCTGCACTTTGGTGGGTTTGCCGGTTGTCCAAAGAAGGGAAGCCTGTTCCCACTTCGCCATTTTCCATGGCAGATTTTCCTTTGGCATATTCCCAGGTTCCGAAAAGTTCAAGTCCGGAGAACTTCACAAAAGGGTTCACCATAAAAGTGGTCACGTTATCGCGATAGCCCGGGTTGAAGCGGCCTGAGGTAAAGTTGCCGGTAAGTGTAGCGGCTGTGTTGTCCATTACATATTGATAGTTGGAGCCTGTACGGTCGCCACCAAAGATGGTATTACTTACTGAGGACTTGGTAGTGTAAAGGGATCCGGTCAAGCGCACACGAAGGTTATCTTGCAATTGTTTGTCGTAACCTATTTTACCATAGAAGGAAGGCTTGCGATCGTTGGGTTTTGAAACGTTGCCTTGAATTTCACCATCGGTGATAGCGGCCATGGCTATGATGCCATTTTTTTGCCAGTAGAGCTCGGCACCAATTTCTGTACTGAACGCATCCATGATATTGTTTTCAATCCAGGGGTTCCACAGGGTATGTCCGCCATCGCTTCTGCGAAAGTGTGCATCGCCATAGTTCACTTCCATGTGGCCTACTTTCAGCGTAAGATTTTTCCAAAGGTTGTTCATCAGTTCGCTGTTCAAAAATCCTACTTTATCAATTTGGAAGTATCCACCTTTTACCCAGAATTCATTGTGGTGGTGAGACGACATATAGGAAACCAAGTTTAACCTCACACCGTCTGCCAACTGCACATCCATGTTAAAGTTGGCTTGCGCAAGAGGGAAGCCCCCGGCAAATTCATACAGTTGATTGCTGTTGGTATAGGTTGTGCCGGTTGAACTGATATAGCCGCCATATACAGCCGGATTAAATGTGATACCGGTAACAGGTGCTCCGGTAGTACGGTTTACAAAACTGCCCGATCGAGGAGCGGTTTCAATTAGAGCGGCACCCGTAGTAGGCACCAAAATAGCTTTGGCGTTATTTTCGTGCTTCATGTTTTGATAACCCTGAGTGAACCCTGCACCAAAGCGGACCTTTAGTCCATCGAAAACCACGGTGTCAACTTTTGAGGTTTCAAACATGCTCACACCGCGTTGATCATACGGCCTGAAATATTGAATGGCGGGTTGCCTCTGTGCGAAGGCCAACATGCCTGCGAATAATAGCCCTAGTGTTATCACTAAGCTTTTGAAGGGAACCGTTCTCGTTTTCATACAACAATTAAAATTTAGTTTTGATAAATAGGTTTTAATTTTTATAGTTTGATTTGAGTAAGAGACACATCAAAGGAAACAGTGATTTCGTTTCCAGTTTTGATGGAGCCGTACATAAACGAGGGCGGCTCTACATGGTAGTCGGTCATTTTTATTTTCTGGGCAACTTTGCAATACAAAACTCCATTGCGTTCCTCATAGACAACTTCTACTTCAATGAGTTTTGTAAATCCAGCCACCGTTAAGTTACCTGAGCAAATAATCGTTTTCGCATTTACCCTGGCCGAAGAAAGTTGAAATGTGATTTGTTTGTGCTTATCGGTCTTTAAAGAGTTATAGGCGTTTTTGTCCATGTCCCCTTTTCCGCTTTTCAGGCTTTCGGCCACAACAGTTAGGGTCACCATATTTAATTGAGTGGGTGTGCCATCAGCATTTACTTCAAAGGTGGCACTGTAGTTTGCTTCTTTGGAGGTCATCGTCCAGTCATGCATGGTAGATGTACCGGCAATCGTAATGATCGAGATTCCATTTTGCTTATAGTTGGCTTGCCCGGCTGCACTCAACACAACAAAGAGCACTGCTATTGAAATGATCCAGGGTTTTATGAATTTTTTTGTTTTCGCTTTCATAACTCCGTTGGTTTATTGGCTGTTTCGCGATACAAGGTTCGTACAACTTCATGGCCCGCCACATGATTGTTGAACAAGTGCCGTTATGACCTTTATCATGCAGCAACGTGACCCCAAGCAGGTATGAGTTTTCAACATTTTGAAAATGAGCCAGTAACGAGGATGCTATATTTGAGCTTCGAAAATCGAATGGGTTTGTCCCAGAAAAATGTACAAATCCTGGAAGACCGCTATGACCGAAAATCAATCATCATCACCTCACAGCTTCCACTCAATACCTGGTATGAATATCTGGGGGAGCCAACTCTGGCCGATGCCATTATGGACAGATTGGCAGCCGGTGCCCATAAACTTAGAATTGAGCGAATTACATTAAATTTGTTCTATGCGATTTGTAGAGATAACAAACGATATAGCGTTCAGGAAAATATTTGGAAATGAGAGCAAGAAAAAATCCTTGATTTCATTTTTGAATGCGGTTATTGACTTGCCTGAAAACGGGCAGATAACCGATGTGGAGATTACAAACCCTTATCAGTTGGGCAAGTTGAGTGGTGGAAAATCAACGATAGTTGATGTAAAGGCCAAAGACAAAAAAGGAAATATTTTTATTGTGGAAATGCAGGTTGCTGAATTTGATTTCTTTCAAAAAAGAATACTCTACTATACCTCTCAAAGCTATGTTTCGCAAATTGACAAAGGCGTTGCTTATGATAAGCTAAAGCCCGTTTATTTTATCGGAATACTTGAGTTTGAGATTGGGCAAAACCCAAACTATTTCAGCCGGCACAAAGTATTGGATGTAGAGACGAAAAAACACGTGATACAAGACGTTGAATTTAATTTTATTGAATTGCCAAAGTTCAATTTGGCCATTGACCAATTAAAAACCAATGTTGACCAATGGACATATTTTATCAAAAATTCAGAAAGCCTGACTGTCATTCCAGATAATGTGAAAGACGAAGGTTTGAAAGAAGCCTATACTGAAGCCGACAAACAAAATTGGACGAAACAAGAATTGGAAGATTACGAAAGGGCCTCCATAAAAGAACGGGACGAACAAGGAAGGATTGAATTTGCAGAGAGGAAAGCAAAAAAGAAAAAAGCAATGAAAATTGGAAAGGCAATGAAGGATAAAGGATACTCCATAGAAGCAATCATGGAGTTAACTGAATGGGGTAAACAAGAGATAGATAGGCTCTGACAATACTCCCTCTATTTCTTTTTTCACTTTTGTTTTTTGGATGCAGCCAAAAAGAAGTGGTCTGTGTCCTACCTTTGCCGTGGTTCGTGTCTTCACGAACCACGAGTTCTCACCCCGTGGTCTGTGTCCTCACAGACCATCTCTGCGGCACCACCCTCGATGTTTGTGCGTTTCGGTCTGTGGGGACACCGACCGAGGGCAGGGCATAGGGGCATAGTAGGCCAGGCCATGATACTTGATAAATGATAAAAACATTTTATTTATGCACATACGATTTACAAAGACCAATTCAATCCCTCCTGCCGTGGTTCGTGTCTTCACGAACCACTTCACAATATTCCTTTTTTCACTTTTGTTTTTTGGATGCAGCCAAAAAGAGGCGGTTAAAGAAACCCGGCCAACAACGGAAGCCCCCGTCTTCAAAAAAGTTTCCTCTGCCCACAGTGGGGTCACCTTCAAAAACATCGTGGATGAAAACATCAACAACTACTTTGATTTTTTTGCTTACGTGTATAACGGTGGGGGCGTGGGCATTGGCGACATCAACAACGATGGCCTCTCGGATATTTATTTCACCGGCAACGAGGTGCCAAATAAATTATATCTGAACGAAGGCAACCTAAAGTTCAAAGACATCACGGAATCTGCCGGTGTTGCTGGAAATGGAAAATGGAACAATGGTGTAACCCTGGTGGACATTAACCAAGACGGCCTTTTGGATATTTATGTATGCAAAGGCGGCTGGCAAGACACCGAAGCGCAGCGAAGAAATCTATTGTTCATCAATCAAGGCAACTTAACATTCAAAGAACAAGCAAAAGAATTTGGTCTCGATGAAAAAGGCTACTCCATTCACGCGTCTTTTTTTGACATGGACAACGACAATGATTTGGATTTGTATGTTACCAACCGCCCCGATTCGTTTGATCTGCCCCTTACTGAAATGGTGAGGCAAAAAAAACTTTCCCCCGCAGCGAGCCGTGATAGATTGTTCCTTAATGAGAACGGAAAGTTTAGGGACATAGCCGTGCAGGCGGGGATCATCAATAATTTTGGTTACGCTCTCAGTGTGGTCACCTCCGACCTGAACAACGATGGCTGGACGGATATTTTCGTGGCCAACGATTTTGCAGAAAGCGATTACATGTACATCAACCAAAAGAACGGCACGTTCAAAGAGATGATCACCCAAGCCACCAACCACATTTCCATGTACAGCATGGGCACCGATGTGGCCGACATCAACAACGATGGCCTCGAAGATATTTTTGTGAGCGAGATGTTGCCAGCCGATTACCAGCGATCTAAAGTTTCCATGCCCTCGATGGACATCGCGGGCTTTCATGCCATTGTGGATGCAGGCATGCACAAGCAATACATGCACAATGCATTGCACCTAAATCAGGGCAACCTTTTTTTCAGCGATGTGTCGCAACTATCGGGAGTGGCCAAAACAGAGTGGAGCTGGTCGGTTCTGCTTTCCGATTTCGACAATGATGGCAACCGCGACATTTTTGTTGCCAACGGCTACAAGCGCGATGTGTTTGATGGCGACTCGCAGCAAAAACTGGCTGTGTTTGTTGAGAACAACCGGCACAAGTATAGTTCACCACAAGAGATGCTGCAGAAAGGATTTAAGGAATTCATAAGCGTGTATGAGCCCATCAAAGTAAAAAACTATTTGTTCCAAAATAAAGGCGGTTTGCAATTTGAAGATGCAGGGAACAAGTGGGGTTTCAATGAAACGAGTTTTTCAAACGGTGCTGCCACAGGCGATCTCGACAACGATGGCGACCTGGAATTGGTAGTAAACAATTTGGATGATGAAGCATTCATTTTTGAGAACACGTCTTCAGCTACCAGCAATTATCTGAAGGTAAAATTGATTGGGCCGAAAGGCAATGCGGATGGTATTGGCACAAAGGTTACTGTGTATCATGCAGGCACCATGCAATACTTCGAGAACAAAACAGTGCGTGGATACCTTTCTTCCAATGACCCCATTGTTCATTTCGGTCTTGGGAAAATCTCTACCGTTGACAGTATTAAAGTAGTATGGAACGATGGCCGGGAAAATCTTTTGAGAACGACCGATGTGAATCAATTGATTCAAATTAAATATGATGATGCGCGTGGGCAGTCCCCCCTTCGGGGGTTAGGGGGCGAGGGCCGCTTATTCCAGCAATCCACTTCCATCGTGCTATCAGGTGATTTCACCCACAGCGAAAATGATTTCTATGAATTTAAAGATCAGATTTTATTGCCGCACATGTTTTCGCGCAGCGGCCCTTTTATTTCTGTTGGCGATGCGGACAACGATGGAGCCGATGATTTTTTTGTGGGGGGTGCAGCAAACCAAGCAGGCAGTTTGTATTTGCAGAAGGAGGGAAAGATGTCAAGGAAATCAGTCCCCGTATTCGAAGCTGATAAGTCTTTTGAGGATATGGGCTCTGTATTTTTTGACGCAGACAGTGATGGCGACAATGATTTATATGTGGTGAGCGGAGGTGGTGAATTGGCCGAAGGCAACACGATGTATCAGGATCGGATATACATCAACGATGGACAAGGCAATTTCAAAAAATCCAATCT
Source organism: Cyclobacteriaceae bacterium (assembly GCA_043751075.1). Taxonomy (GTDB): domain Bacteria; phylum Bacteroidota; class Bacteroidia; order Cytophagales; family Cyclobacteriaceae; genus ELB16-189. The sequence continues at coordinate 6,256 of JAYVAI010000191.1, forward strand.
CCCAAAAACAAAAAGCAGCGGCTCGTGTGTGGTGCCCTATGATGTTGATGGCGATGGCGACTTGGATTTATTCCGTGGTGGACAAGTTGTGGCTGGTACCTATCCTAAATCACCCAAGAATTATTTATTGATAAATGATAAAGGAAAATTTACAGACCAGACGGATGCCATTGCCCCGGGCCTTTCCGAAACCGGCATGGTGAACTCGGCTGTATGGGTTGATTTGAATGGCGATAAAAAAGCTGAGTTGGTGGTGGTGGGCGAGTGGATGCCCATAAAAATTTATCAATTTAAAGATGGCAAACTCGTAAACGTTTCAGATGAGTATGGATTACAAAACACCGAAGGCTGGTGGAATAAAGTTATTGCTGATGATTTGGATGGTGATGGCGATATGGATTTGATTGCTGGAAATTTGGGTGAGAATTATAAATTCAAAGCCAGTATCGAAAAGCCCTTTCAGGTTTTCGCGAAAGACTTTGACAACAACGGCACCAATGATATTTTTCTGGCCCGGTATTATCAGGATAATTTAGTGGTACCGATACGCGGGAAAGAATGCACCTCGCAACAGATGCCAGGTATAGCTCAAAAATTCCCCACCTATTTATCCTTCGCCCAATCCGACATCAATGGCATATTGGGCAAAGACATTGAGAGTGCCATGCACTACAAAGCCCATCTTTTTTCGAGTGTGATTTTAATGAACGATAAAGGCAAACTGAAAATTAAAAGACTGCCCACCGAAGCTCAACTCTCCACCATCAACGGAATCATTGTTCAGGACTTTGACAGCGATGGTGTGAAAGACATTTTGATTGCCGGAAATAAGTTTGACGTGGAAGTAGAAACCACCGCAGCCGATGCATCGCCCGGTGTTTTTCTAAAAGGCTTGGGGAACCTGGAGTTCAAATCCATCAAACATTTTGAAAGTGGATTTTCCGTTCCTTTCAATGTGAAAGATATTCAGATGGTTTCAATAAAAGGCAAGCCCGTGATTTTGGTTGGGGTCAATAATGAAAAGCTGCGGGTGTTTAGTGCAAGGTAAAATCAAGAGCGAATACCATTATTGAGTGATGTTAAGTTTGCACGGTGACATTTAAATTTTGAATTTTGTTCCGCAGGCATGGCTGAGATAGTAAAACGGATTGTGAAAATATTTGGACAAGCGATTTCAAAACAAAAAAATAGATTATGGAATGTGTGATTTGTAAAACTGGAGATTGTTTACCCGGCACTACCAACTTTACTCATATTGTAAAAGGGAAATTGGTAGTGGTTAAAAATGTTAAAGCAACTATTTGCAATAATTGTGGCGAAGCCTATTTTGATACAGAGACGGTAAACTATATTCGAACTAAGACAGAGGGGGCCATTAAAAATAATGAAGATGTAGAATTGTTTACGGTCTAACCTCAAGCCATTTATTCCAGTTCCTAAATCTTTAAATTTGCATTATGAAAGCAAGACAACTCAACAACGTGATTTGGAAAGAGGGCAATTACTATGTTGCACAATGTTTGAATGTTGAAGTTTCAAGTTTTGGAGCCAACAGAGAAGAGGCTTTAAAAAATTTGTCGGAGGCTCTCTCCCTTTACTTTGAGGATAACGAAGAACCCGAAATGCACGAAGTAAATTCTCCCGAATTGGCCGAAATGATTTTGAAATAATCAGCTACCGTTAAGGAGCTCATGCCAAGGTTATATTCGTCCGATTACATTTTAAAAGTGCTTAAAAGCAAGGGCTTTCATTTTGTATCACAAAAGGGCAGTCACATCAAATATAGAAAAGAAGCACAAGACAAAGTGCTTACCGTTATTATTCCTGCGGACGGAAAAGAAATTCCGGTTGGAACCTTTTACTCAATTTTGAAGCAATCCAATTTGACAAAGTTAGATTTTTAGATGGGCATTAAATATGACTGTTGTGCGCGGCATTCGCGCATTGTCTCCACCACCAAAAAGCTAAGTGAAATTAATTTTCAACTCTATATTGTGAATTTTGAAATTTAGATTGGCCTTTACTTTTGTAACGATAATTTTATGCAACTCCGCATGCGCTCCAACTAACGAGCCAAAACAAAACCGCCTCGCCCAAGCCAGCAGTCCTTACCTTCAAGAACATGCCGACAACCCGGTTGATTGGTATGAGTGGGGAACAGAAGCCTTGACAAAAGCAAAAAACGAAAACAAACCATTGATCATCAGCGTGGGCTATGCATCGTGCCACTGGTGCCATGTGATGGAAGAAGAATCGTTCATGGATACGGCCGTGGCCAGAATGATGAACGAAAATTTTGTTTCGATAAAAGTGGATCGCGAAGAGCGACCCGACATAGATCAGATTTATATCAATGCCGCCCAATTGATTTCGGGCAATGCCGGATGGCCGCTCAATGCCTTTGCCTTGCCCGATGGAAAACCTTTTTATGCCGCCACGTATTTCCCCAAAGAGCAATGGATGAACGTGATGCAACAAATCCTCGATGCCTACAAAAGTGATTATACCAAGGTGGCAAAGCAGGCCGATGCCATTACGAAGGGGATTCAAACAAGCGAATTGATTTCTATTGCAGAAAACAATCAGGCCACAATCAACAAAAAAATGTATGTCGATATTTTTGCTGATTGGGAAACACAATTGGATTTTGTAAACGGTGGACTTTCTGGCTCACCAAAATTTCCGATGCCCGTGGTGTGGGAATTTTTATTGCAAGACAATTATCTTGCAGGAAATAAAAAGTCATTGGAAGCGGTGACCACAACGCTTGATGCAATCGCCAAAGGAGGAATATATGATCAGCTTGGTGGTGGCTTTGCGCGCTACTCCACCGATTCATTGTGGATAGCCCCTCACTTTGAAAAAATGCTTTACGACAATGGACAGTTGGTGAGCCTCTATGCGCATGCGTATCAAGTCACCAAGAATCCTGAATATGCAAAAGTGATCAACGAAACGCTTGGTTTCATCAAGAGCGAATTGACTTCCCCGCAAGGGGGTTTTTATTCTTCCATCAATGCTGATAGCGAAGGGGAGGAAGGAAAATTTTATGTGTGGACAAAGACGGAGATTGAAAAAGTGTTGGATAAAAGTTCATCCATTTTGTTTTTCGATTACTACAACATTTCCGATTACGGCAACTGGGAAGCGGGCAAGAATATCTTGTTCAAGAAAACCACCGGTGAAGATTTTGCCAGGAAACATTCCATCACCACACAAGCGTTAGATGCAGACATTTCCGGAGCAGAAGTTAAACTGTTGATAGAACGCAATAAGCGGATCCATCCCACCACCGATGATAAAATCCTCACCTCGTGGAATGCCTTGATGCTGACAGGTTATGTAGATGCCTATCTCGCTCTTGGCAAAGAAGAATATTTTGAAGCGGCATTGACCAACGCGAAGTTCATGGAGAAGAATATGATTGAAGATGGCGGACACTTATGGAGGAACTATAAAGATGGCAAAGCCAGCATTGATGCCTTCTTAGATGATTACGCATTGCTTGCAATGGCATTCATCGAACTCTATCAGGCCACGTTCGACATTCATTGGCTCGAATTGTCAAGGGCCATTACTGACTATGCCATCCTGCATTTCCACGACACTAGAACCGGTTTGTTTTATTACACATCCGATGAAGCAGAGCAATTAGTGGTTAGGAAAATGGAAGTAAGTGACAACGTAATCCCATCCTCCAATTCCGCTATGGCCGATGTGCTTTTCCGGCTTGGAGAATATTATGACAATGAAAATTATCGCAGCCTGAGCAAAGCCATGGTCAATCAAATGATGGAGAGCATTATTGGGGGCGGGCCATACTATGCCAACTGGGCTAGCGTGTTGGGTATGATTGCCCATCAACCTTACCAGGTGGCTGTTGTTGGTGACAATGCTTTGATAAAATGCAAAATCCTTCAACAGCATTATTTGCCTACGGCAATATTCATGGGAGGCAATAAAGAAAACCTTCCCCTGTTGGAAAATAAATTGGTGAAGGGCAAAACAATTATTTACGTGTGCCGCGATAAGGTTTGCAAGCTGCCGGTGGAAGATATTGAGAAGGCGTTGGAACAATTGAAAGGCAGCATGTAACGGTGAAAAAATTTCAGCGGCCTGTAAACTCAATCCCACATAAATAAAAGTTGTGGTAATGGATATTTAAATATTTATAGATTTGACATCGCTATCATCGAAATCTTCATCATGAAAAAAATCCTGTTTGGTTCCCTCATTATTCTATTCATAATTAGTTTTAGCTCTTGCACAAAAACGAGTGACGACACCGCTTCAATTCCCACCGACTCGCCCACTATTGCCACGGGCCAAATTCTGTTTTCACAAAACTGTGGAGCTTGTCATAACTTCAAAGAGGATGGCATAGGCCCGCAGTTGGGCGGCCTCACCAAAAAAGTTTCCGTTGATTGGATGCACGCTTTTATCAAAGACCCCAAAACGGTTATCGAGTCGGGAGATGAAAGAGCCAGCGAACTTTTTGCAAAGTACAAAACCATCATGCCTTCGTTCCCCAATTATTCCAATGAACAAATCAATGGGCTCATTGCATTCATCCATACCAAGAAAGCACCAGACCCGCGAAAATCTTTTTTGGATCCCAATGCGCTGAAAGATCCGATACCCGAAAAAATCCCGATGTCGGATTTAGTGATCGAACTGGAATTGCTTGCGCAGATACCGCCATCAAGCAACGAGCAACCTTTGACGAGGATTGCCAAGTTGGATGTTGCCCCCAATTCAGAAAAATTATTTGTGATGGACCTTCGGGGAAAGCTATATCAATTGAACGCCCGCCTGCCGGACGGGCAGAGGAGTGTTCCTGAAGTTTATATGGATATGGAAAAGTTAAAACCCAACCTCATTCACAAACCAGGCTTGGCAACCGGTTTCGGCAGTTTCGCTTTTCATCCGGAGTTTTCAAAAAATGGATTGCTATACACTGCATATTCCGAAGCCCCTGGTTCGGCCAAAGCTGATTTCGGTTATGCCGATTCCATAAAAGTTACATTGCAGTGGGTGCTTTCGGAATGGAAAACAACCCAACCGAATGCATTCCCTTTTTCAGGCGAAAGCCGGGAACTCTTTCGTATTAATATGGTGAGCCCCATCCATGGCATGCAGGAAATTATTTTCAATCCATTGGCAAAATTGGGTGATGAAGACTATGGTTTGCTGTATGTTGGCATTGGCGATGGAGGCAGTGCCGAGAGTGGCTATCCTTTTCTTTGCCACGCCACTGAAATGATGTGGGGAAAAGTTATCCGCATAGACCCTCGCGGCAACAACAGTGCAAATGGAAATTATGGAATCCCTGTGGGCAATCCAATTGCTAACAGTGAAAATGGACAAGTACGGAAAGAGATTTTTGCTTCTGGTTTTAGAAACCCGCATCGCATTACGTGGAGCAAGGCCGGTCAAATATTAGTTTCGAACATTGGTCATCATCATGTAGAATCATTGTACATCATTTCATCGGGCAGTGATTCCGGTTGGCCAATCCGCGAAGGGACATTTGTGATAGACCCTTCGCAGAACATGCACAACATTTACCCACTTCCAGCGGACGATGCAAAAAACAATTTCAATTACCCCGTGGCACAATACGACCACGATGAAGGCAACGCCATGGCAGGCGGCTTTGAATATTGGGGAAGCAAAATACCTCAACTGAAAGGAAAATTTGTTTTTGGCGATATAGTGCAAGGCAGAT
>JAYVAI010000192.1:0-1673 GCA_043751075.1 Cyclobacteriaceae bacterium
TAGCTCTTTGCCCATTCCTGTGAACTGTGCGCCCTGGCCGGGAAAAATAAATGCCTTCATATCAAATTGGTTTTAAAACCCGAGTTTACAGGTAAAGAACAAGAGATCAAAATCCAAATATCGAAATCAAAACGCAGAGCTCGCAGAGTTTCGCAGAGACGAAGAATGGTGCCGATATTTCAATCTTTGCGTTACTCAGCGTCCTCTGTGTTTAAAATGGCGTAGGATTATCAATCTTTGCGTTACTCAGCGTCCTCTGCGTTAAAAAATGGCGTAGGATATCGATCTTTGTGTGCCTCTGCGTTTAAACAAGAAGCATCAATCAACAAATCGTGCTCTTACATCAGGTGTGGGTATCATACACTCATCTTTTTTTCCAAACCACCGGTAGCGGTTTCTGGCAATCCAATCGTAGATGAAATCGCGGAGAAAAACAGGGACAATTTTAAGTATGTAAAGCGCAGGCCACATCCCGTCAAGGTGACGTGCTATTTCCAGGGCGGCATTGCTTTTTTGAAACAACTGCCCTTTGTTAATGAACAACACACTGTTTAGTGATGAGGGGGAAAGATTGAAATGTTCCAATTGCTGCGCGCCAAACTGCGATTGCAGGGACGCGAATTTTAATTTTGATCGGGCATCTCTTTTGATGACGAAAAGGACAGAGCCGCTGCACACATTGCACACACCATCAAAGAGTATCACCGGGGTTTCTCTTCGCGCACTATTTGCACCCATCCTTTTATTGTTTGGCGTTGCTTTTTAGGATCAACCACATCAAAAACAACTTCTGCACTGTAGAAGTACACACCCTCCGAAAGTTCCCTTCCACTATTGTCGCGGCCATCCCAATCAATATAAATGGAACGCTCGCTCCCCGATTGGTATGAATATACTTGCTTGCCCCATCGGTTTACTACTGTAAGATTCACTTTTTGAACGAAGCGTGCGCAATGTGCTTTGACTTCGGTCGGATCTTTTAGTTCTGAGCAAGGGCCAGTGCCAATTGAACCATTTTCACCTTCAACAACCCTATCACTGAATGCGCTGAACAATTCATTGCAGCCATCTCCATTGATAGTGATCACGTTTGGCAACTCATAGTAGGGGCAGTTGTCGAAACAAAATGCCTCACTTTTTTCGCTCACGTTTCCGGCCCTATCCACTGCGGCAATCTTGTAGCAGCCTGCAAACGATGGCAAGTTGGAATCAATGAAAAAGGTATCACGCACCAATGGAATATCTAATGAATCAAATATTCCATCCAATGAGCTGACCTTATAAATCCTGTACCCTTGAATATCTTCCCTGCACAGTTGATCGGTAGGCTTGTTCCACGCAAGTGTGTTGCTAAAGATATTGACCCCGCAGGAATTGGTTTTGAAAAAGTCTTCGCAATCAAGTGCTTTTATGACAAGTTCTGGTTTGCAGGGCTTCACATCATCATTGGGCCGGGCACACACTATTTGTGAGAAGTTTTTTAAGGGCTCTGCTATTTTTGGGTTGCCATAAGCCCCTTGCGTCATTACACGATAGCAATAGGTGTCGGTTTCTTTTAACCCTTCATCCAAATATGTGAACTGTTCAGCGTTAACGTCAACAATGTCGAACAGAATGAGTTTTCCTTCGGTGACCGATTCGGCCGGGCCCACGTACCTGTAAATAAAATGACT
>JAYVAI010000193.1:0-11950 GCA_043751075.1 Cyclobacteriaceae bacterium
TTCACCGGAAGGTTATCAACCAAGCCTCCGTCCACATACAAGTTGCCATTCATGCTTATGGGATCAAAAATTGCCGGAATGCTGCACGAAGCAAGTACGGCCTGTATCAACTCCCCTTCTGAAAAATAATGCACCTGGCCTTTGCGTATATCCGTTGCCGCAACCACAAGCGGAATTTTTAGGCTGCCAAAATCATCCTTGTGAATAATCCTTTTGAGCAATTCTTTCACCCCGTCCATTCTGAGCAAACCCGTGATTGCCCAAGCGGGCCGGGCAGACCTAAACCAGCCAATGCTTTTCATCACTTCAAGAATTTCGTCTGGCGTATGGCCTTGCGCATAGAGCGCGCCTACAAACGCACCGGCACTGGTTCCGGAAATCCTGTCTATCACCACGCCCATTTCCTCCAATGCTTTCAACACACCCACATGGGCAACACCGCGCGCACCGCCACCAGAAAGGACAAGGCCCGTAGTCATAAAATTTCTTTTAAGTTGAATGTCTTATCCAACCTCACCCCTTTTTCAGTACGTGCGACTGTGCAGCATTCGTGGATGGGATCGTGCTCAAGGAACAACACATACTGATTGTCGGCAGCCTCATTCAAAAATTTTGCTTTTTCCTCCAGGGTGATCAAGGGCCGTGTGTCGTAGCCCATCACATAAGGTAATGGTATATGCCCCGATGATGGGATTAAATCTGCTACAAAGCAGATGGTGCGATCCTTATATTTTATTTTAGGGATCATCATTTTGTCGGTGTGGCCCGAAGCATAAAAAATATCAAACTGCGAAAGGGGAGATGGCTTTGTTGGATCAGCAAATTTCAACTGCCCGCTCTCTTGCATGGGCAAAATATTTTCGGAAAGGAAACTCGCCTTCTCACGCGCATTGGGTTTGGTTGCCCAAAGCCAGTGATCGTGGTTGCACCAATAGTTGGCATTGGGAAAGGTGAGCGATAACATCTCGCCTTCCTTTTTTACTCCCCCACCACAATGGTCGAAATGAAGGTGCGTCAAAAACATGTCGGTAACATCATCAGGAGCAAAGCCTGCTTGTTGCAACGACTTGATAAGCGAATCATCGCCATGCAAAAAGTAGTGGCTAAAAAATTTCGCGTCTTGCTTGTTGCCCAATCCATTGTCAATAAGGATCAGTTGATTGTCATCTTCAATGAGCAGGCAGCGCATGGCCCACGAGCATAAATTATTTTCGTCAGCCGGATTTATTTTTTGCCAGAGCGATTTTGGCACTACACCAAACATGGCACCACCATCAAGTTTGAAATAGCCGGTGTTGATTACGTGGAGGGTCATATAGATATGAGATATGAGATTTGAGATATAAGAGTTGTAGATTACTTCTTGCAATATTGATCGATGGAAAATTTTGCTTTGGCGTCTCCGAACTTTACCGCTTTGCGCCAATCGGCCCACGCCTTTTCTTTTTCCGTTGTTTGGTAGTAAAAATTTTCGCGCTGCTTGGTTGCGTTTTTTGGTTCAATATTTATTGCTTCATCCATATCGGCAATGGCCGTTGACAAATTTTCGAGTTCAGCGTGGCAGGTGGCGCGACCGTAATAAGCATCGGCATCTTTTGGGTTTAGCCCAATGGCTTTGTCATAATCGAGAATGGCCGGACCATATTGCTCGCCTTCTTCTTTGATCACTGCGCTGTTGTAATACAAATTAGGATTTTTAGGTTCGATGGTGATGGCCTTGGCCAATGCCGCCAGGGCACCCTTTCTGTCATTGAGACCAACATGCGCCTGCGCTTTGGCGAGATAAAAATCTATGTTGCTGCCCTCCAATTTAATGGCTTCGTCTAAATCGCGAATGGCCATTTGAAATTCTTCTACGTCAACCTGACAGATGGCGCGTTTGTAAAGGATGGTTGCATTTTTCTCCCCACCCGCCATGGCCTGCGTGAAATAATCTAATGCTACTGTAAAGTTTTTAAGTTCATAATTTCCTTCGGCCAGCGATTTAAAAAGTTGTGCGCTTGGCTTCTCTGTCAACTTTTCCACCGAGCGAAAATCCTTTACCCCTTCTTCAAATTTTGAAAGTTTATAATAGGCTTCACCACGGTTTTCAAACGCTTTCACATAACCTTCTTTAAGCGATATTGCTTTTCCATAATCGGCAATGGCCTCATTCATTTTCTCCAATTTGAAATATGCTTTGCCGCGGTTGTTGAACAATATCGGGTCTGCCACACCCAGGCCAACGGCTTGCGTGTAATCCGCAACAGCGCCATCAAAATTATTGCTTTTGAACCTGGCATCGCCCCGGTGAAAAAAGGCAAGACTGAATTTAGCATCCTTTTCTATCGCTGAAGAAAAATCGGCAACGGCCCCATCGCTATCCGCATTTTCAAGTTTGCACGTGCCCCGCATGTCATGGGCAATCGCTTCAGCAAAACCCATGTTGATGGCTTTGTCCAAATCAGTCAAAGCACCTTTATAATTCTTGGAATAGAAGTAGGAAGCTCCACGCAAATAAAAAATGTCGGGTGAATTTTCGCCCAACTCAATGCTCTTGCTTAAATCAGGAATTGCTTTATCGTATTGCTTAAACTCAACGTGGGCGCGGCCTTTGGTGGAATAGGTTTCTTTGAAATTATTTCCTGCACCGATGGCTTTGGTCAACTCGTCAAGCGCACCTTGAAAATCTTTACCGTTAAACTTAGCGATGCCCACGTAAGCAAGTTCATCGGCACTGGCATTGGCTTTAAGTGCAGCCACATCGGCAATCACGTTAGGCCAATCTTTCAGTTGATAATAAGCAGCGGTGCGGTTTTTCAACGCCTGCGGGTAATCGCTTTTTATCTGCAGTGATTTAGTAAAATCTTCAATTGCTTCCTTGTCCCTACCTTCATTGAGTTTTGCCTTGCCCCGGTTGTTGTAAACGAGTTCATCCTTCGCGCCAAGCGATATGGCCTTGTCGTAATTTTGAATGGAGGTTTTGAAATTCTTGTCGAGGAAGAGGGCATTGCCCAGGTGATAATATATGTCCTTATCCTGACTGCCAAGCCCGGCTGCTTTTTCGAGATAAGATTGGGCTTCTTTTGTTTTCTTGAGATTGATGTAAGCGAGTGCCAGGTTTTCGTACGTGGCAAGATCAGGAGCACCACCTTGAACTACCTTTTCAAGATCGGCCGATGCCAATGCATAATCGTTTACCTGATAGGCAGCCTTGCCCCGTTTTTCATAAAGCGAAATATCTTTCTCTCCCAATTTTTCGGCAAGGGTAAGTGCATCCACGGCAGGTTTAAATTCCTTTTTGTTGTACCGCAAATTGCCCACGTAAAGAAAAACTATAGGATCTTTGGCCTCGGTTTTGGCCGCACTTTCCAACAGGATTTTTGCCGCATCAAAATCTTTCAGGTTGTATTTGCACAGGCCAAGCATGCGCGACAGCTCAGCATTTTCCCCTTCGGCTGTTTTCACTTTTTCCAAATCGGCTACAGCCTCGGCATATTTTGCGGTGTTGAAGCGGATGGTGCCCCGGCCCAGCAATGCTTTGGTGTAATCGGGTTTTAACGAGATGGCCTTATCGAAATCAGTAATCGCATTGTCCAGATCGCCCAGGTTCATTTTTGCTTTTCCCCGGTTATTGAAAACGACCGGGTCGGTGGCAGCCAGTTTCACGGCCTGGTCATACTTCTTGATAGCTTCCGCAAATTCATTGTTCAAAAAACTTATATCGCCCAAATTTTTAAAGGCATCGTAATCTATCGCGCCAAGCGAAATGGCTTTTTCCAAATCTGCTTTGGCTTTGTCATTTTCCTTTTGGATGAACCGCGCGTTGCCGCGATAAAGAAATACTTCTTTGCTATTGATGCCCGATGCGATTGCCCGGCTCAACGATTCAATAGCGGCTGGGTAGTCCTTTTCCTTGTATTGAATGGTGCCCAATTGTTCAAACACATCTTTGTCGGCAACGCCCAACGAAACTGCGGCTGCCAGGGCATTGCTTGCATTTTGATAATCGTTTTGTTTGGCCAAACTCAAACCCAAACCCAACATTCTAAATATTTCCTTATCCTTTACTCCTTTCTTCACCACTTTATCAAGCGCATCGGAAGTGCCTTTCCACGCGCCAGAATTAAATTGAGCAGCGCCAATTTTTTGATATAATTCTGTGTCGCTGCTGCCAGCGGCCACAAGTTTTTCAAAATCGGCAGCAGCCCCTTTCCATTCTTGCAATGCATATCGTGTTTCGACACGGTTTTCCAATGCCACATCATAATCGGTTCGTAATTGTAAGGCCTTGTCGAAATCAGGGAGCGCCCCTGTAAAATCTTTGAGATTGAATTTTGATTTTCCCCGGTTGTTGAAGATAACGGCATCTTGCTTTATGGCCAGAGCTTTGTCGTAGCCGGCAATGGCATCTTTGTAAATATTCAACTTAAACTTAGCGTTGCCCAACTTCATCCAGGCATCAAAGTTAGTGACTCCCATTGCCGTGGCTTTCTCAAGATCGGCTGCCGCTGCTTGAAAATCTTCCAACTCATATTTAGTGTAACCACGGTATTCAAAAAGCTCTGCGCTGTTGATGCGGGCTTTTGCCGCTTCCTCAAAATCGGCTTTGGCTTTGGCAAATTCCTTTTGATTAAATGCCGCTACACCACGCTTAGCAAAAACTTCTTTGTTGGAAAAATTTGAGTTGATTAGTTGTGAAAATTGAAGGGAGGCGGTGGTCCAATCTTTCTCATCAAACTTTTTTAGGGCTTGCTTATAAACAACCTGTTGAAGGGAATCCTGATTTTGCGAAAAAACGAAAAAGGGGAAAAAAATAATCAGTGTTAACGCCCATTTCCGAAAGCCCATGAGTAAAGAGTTTAGGGCGTAAAAGTATCAAAAATGAAACGGACATAGGCAGAAAGGAAAACCTAATTTGATAAGGCCATGCAAAGATTGACAAGACGTAATGGAGGTAGTTGTTAGACTGTGGTTATAAACCTGTTAAACCGAAGCTGGGCAGCGGGAATTATTTTGAAGAGACAGTTTGGAGTGGTCTTGACGACTGAATCGAAATTAATTGGCATCAACAAATAAACGGAGAACCATGTACCCTATCGCGGAGGCGGCCAAAAGAAATGCTTTAACACGGGCGCGGAGGTAGAAACTTTTAATTGAATGGACTCTCATAACGTATTGGTTTTCAATTATATTAAACTTAATACATAGATAAACAGTTAAAGATATAAACTGTTTTGTAAAAAGACTAATAAACTTTAATGAGGGGCAGGCTGCACTATATTCCTTTGAGTGGAATTTGTGTTTCTAAAATGGCAGGCAAGAGCAGGCAACTTTATCCTTTCACCACGCCCATAGCGCAAAATTTATCAATGCGCTGGCGGGTGCGCTCTTGGGGCGAAAGCTTTGAGAGTTGAAGATATGATTCGAGAATGGTTTTCTTTACTGCGGCTGCCATTGCCTTCACATCGTTGTGGGCACCTCCCAGGGGTTCTTTAATAATTTCGTCTATCAACTTATTGCCCAGCATATCCTTTGCGGTAAGTTTCAATACTTCTGCCGCCTGTTCTTTAAAATCCCAACTCCTCCATAAAATTGAGGAACAAGATTCGGGTGATATTACTGAGTACCAGGTATTTTCCAACATTAGCACACGGTCGCCAATGGCAATGCCCAAAGCGCCACCCGAGGCACCCTCACCAATTACAATACAAATAACAGGAACCTTGAGCATGAACATTTCTTTCAGGTTGCGCGCGATAGCCTCGCCCTGTCCACGCTCTTCGGCTTCAAGGCCGGGGAAGGCACCGGGTGTGTCAATGAACGTGACAATAGGCTTGTTGAATTTTTCGGCAATCTTCATCAGGCGCAATGCCTTTCGGTAGCCCTCGGGGTTGGCCATTCCAAAGTTTCTCATTTGGCGTTGCTTGGTGTTGCGGCCTTTCTGTTGGCCTATGAGCATAAAGGTTTGGCCGTCAATGGTGCCCAGCCCACCAATCATGGCTTTGTCGTCACCCACTGTGCGATCGCCATGTAGTTCGATAAAGTCGGTAGTGATTTCGTAAATGTAATCTAATGTGTAGGGTCTGTCGGGGTGGCGCGAGAGTTGCACGCGTTGCCATCCCGTAAGGTTTTCAAAAGTTTCTTTTTTTAAGTCTGTAATTTTATTCTCCAACGCCTGGATGGCCATTTTCACCGAGTCATCGCTGTCGTTGGCAAGATGTTTCATATCGTCAAGTTTGCCTTCCAGTTCTGCGATGGGCTTTTCAAAATCCAATAGGTTCATGCGCCTGAATTAAGTTAGTGGGTCACAAAAATAAGGGAATTTTGAAATTCACCAATCGCACCTGCCTACCGGGAGTGACGGCAGGCAGGCGCAAAGGCGCAATGTTGCAAAGGCAGACACTACGATTAATAAGCTACATTTTTGATTTGGTCCGTATCACCGCCAGTCCCTTTGCTTCATTGCGCCATTGCGCGATGTTATTACAAAGGGCACTTCGATGGATATGGCAATAAGTTTTGTGGCAAATCAATTTCCTCTAACCAGCCCGATTTTAAATCTTAAAAAGCGCAACAATCTCCTAATCAATTGCTAAATCTTTTAAAATGAACCTTTAGATTTAATTGGAATTTACCAATAAAAGGTTAAAATTGAAGGTCAAACCACCAGACTATGCTTGAACGGCTATGGAAAATGCTTGATGTGGAGCCCAATGAAACGGGACCCGTGTCGCTGCTTTTGATCATGAGTTTTTTTATGGGGCTCTTCTTGGCAACGGTGGCGGTGGCATCGCAATCTCTTTTCCTGCTCCACTTCGATGAGCAATTTCAACTTCCAAAGGCATTGGCTTATTCGGGCTTGATAGGTATGGGCGTAACCCTTCTCTACAACTTTATGCAAGGCCGGGTGTCGTTTATTGCCCTAGCCATTTTTAACCTTTTGCTCGTCATTGTGCTCACCGCTTTTATCGAATTCGGAGAACCTTATGTTACGGATGTAGATAGTCTTTATCGCTTTGGGTTTCAACTCATTCTTCCATTTGCTTTTATTACCCAGCTTGTTTTTTGGGGAGCCTTTAACCGGATGTTCAACGTGCGGGTGGCCAAGCGTATTATTGGCAGTGTGGACTTGGGCACTATGCTTGCCTCCATTCTCGCGTTTTTTACCATCCCCATTTTATTGTCCAATGGTGTGCAAACATCTTCATTATATACCATTGCCTTAGTGAGCATTATTGCTTACTTGATAATTTTTATCGTCTTGGCAAGCAAGTATCTCACCAAGGAACGGGCCGTGATCAAATCGGAAAAAGACATTAAGAAGATTTCCATAGTCCAGTTTTTGGGCAACCGCTATATTATGATGATGTCTCTGTTCATCATTGTTTCCATGGTGGCCCTCCGCTTTGTGGATTATTCTTTCTTCAACGCCACTACCCACCAATTTGAAAATACCGAGCTTCCTTACTTCCTCAGTTATTTTGAGGCAACGGTGGTTATCTTCAGTTTCTTGTTCAGCACGTTTGCCACCGACAGGCTCAATCAGGACTATGGCTTGCGCGTTTCATTGGTGATCAACCCGCTTCTGCTTATACTATTCACGGTAGCCGCGCTTGGGTTAGGATGGGTTTTTGGATACGATGTTACCACCGGTGAAAAAAGCTCCATTGTGTTTTTCTTTATCGCGGTGGCCATGAGCAAACTCTTTATAAACTCCTTACGGGAAGCATTGGATTCCCCTACGTTCAAATTTTATTATGTGCCTATCGATAAAGCCATCAACATAGATGCCCAAACAAAAATTGAAGGGTTTGTAACCGCGCTTGCCAGTGCCGTGGCGGGAGGGCTGATCGTGCTCATCAACCAGTTCGAGGTGTTCAATGTGTTGTCCATTACGCTCTTCACTTTACCTGTGCTTGTGATCTGGTATTTTACAACCAGCCGTATGTACAATGGTTATCGGGAGACGCTGCAAGACTCCTTGATAAAAAATAAATCTGCCGTGAAGGGCCACATTGTGAAAGAATACACCATGGACAGTGTGCTGGAAAAAGAGGTGAGCAGTTCGGCAGAAGAAAAGGTGATCTATGGGCTAAAACTGATGGAAAAATTAGAGCCTGCCTTGTTTGAAACTTCCATTCTTGAATTGTCCGACAGCAAACTGAAAAGGGTAAAACAATTCGCCACGGAAAAAATGCAACAACTTGGCATTCAGGCTGGGGACACCAATGAAATAAAAGGACTTGCTTTGCAAGCGGCAGGCTCGGCCGAAGACAGCGACCTGCTCTCAATCTCGGCAGAGAAACTTATGAAGTTAAGCAAATCGGTAAAGCAAACCGACCGGATGCTGGCTGCCAAGCTGATGCGAAAACTCACCAACCAAAAAACGATTTTCATTTTGCTGGAATTAATGCGCGACCCCGACCCCAAGGTGCGCACCGAAGCATTGCTTACCGCGCGCAAAGTAAAAAAGCCGGAGACCTGGAGCGTGCTCATCGAATTATTGTCATCCACTCTTTATGCACATCATGCAGCGGCCGCATTAAAAGAAGCGGGCGAACCGGTGCTTCCTTATCTTGAAGCAGCCTTTCACAAATCGGGACAGAACGATCTGGTCATGCTCAAACTCATCCAGATAATGGGGCACATTCCCGGCAAGGAAAGCTTGCAAATGCTGTGGAAAAAAATCGATTATCCCGACAAGCGGATCGTAAAGCAAATATTGTATTCCCTTCGGTACATAAATTATAAAGCAACGGGCCGCGAGGAATTGGCCGTGAAAGATTTGGTTGACACCGAGATGAGCAAGACCCTATGGAACCTTGCTGCCTTAGACGAATTGCCCGATGAGAAGCATTTCAGTTTCCTCAAGGAAGCACTGCAGGAAGAGGTGAGGGACAACTACGATCACCTTACTTTGTTGTTGTCGCTCCTTTACGATCCGGAATCCGTGCAATTGGTAAAGGAGAATGTGGAAACCGGAACACCGGACAGCGTACAGTATGCTATGGAACTTCTTGACCTGTTTATAGATCAGGACATGAAACCTAAACTGGTGCCCTTGCTTGACGACAGCCAGACGAAAGACAAACTTGAAAAACTTCGTGTTTATTTTCCGCGCGAAAATTACAATCCTGTTCAGGTTGTAAATTATATCCTCAACCGCGATTTCAATTTTAACAACCGATGGACGAAAGTGTGTGCCGTATATGCCACGGCCTTTATGCCCGACTTCCGGGTGAGCCGGGGCCTCATCAGCCAAATGTTCAACAACGACAAACTTATACAAGAAACCACCGCGTGGGTCATTTACAACAAGGACAAAAAAGCCTATCAAACCATATCCGAGCGCCTACCCTATCGCGACAAGCGGTTTCTGGATTCGGCCATTGAAAGCAACCAATTGTTGGACGGGCTCGATGACGGATTCTTCCTCTTTATAGAGATGGTGATGCTGATAAAAAAAATACCAGTGTTCGACCGCATTCAGGGAAAAGTGTTGAGCGATCTGTCGGATAAAATATTTCCTGTTGTGCTTAAGGCAGGAGAGAAAATGACGATCACCGAAACTACCGACATGCCCATCCTGATCATGGCGCATGGTGAAGCCGTTCTCAAAAACGGAAGTCAAGAAGTAACTACCATGAAGCCGGGCGATGTGTTTGGAGACCTGTTTCAGGAAGGCCCCACGCCCATCATCACCGAAGTGACAGCGGCTTCACGCACGGTAGTTTTTAAAATCAACCTCACTGACTTTTATTTCGTGCTGGCCAATCACCACGAACTTGCCCAGGGGCTCATTCATAACATTACCGAAAAAGGAACCAAACAATTTGCATAAACTTTACCGCTATGGCTTTTGATATTGATGTGTTGATAACCTTTGCAGAAAAGGACAACGAAACAACCAAAAAAAATGACCTCGGATGGGTCACCCAATTCAAAAAATTCCTGGAGCTTATGCTCTTTCAGGTGCTTGGCACAAAACCGAACGTGGTATTGAAATCAGAATTTGATACGGCCACCTCACCGGCCTTGAACAACGCGGCCATCTTAGTGGCCGTGCTCACCAAAGAGTTTGTGCTATCGGGCCGATGCTTAGATAATGTCGAGACTTTCTACAAGGCCTCTTCCGATTCCAAAATAAACAGGGTTTTTAAAGTGGTGAAATCTCCGCTTACGGCACAAGAACAACCTCCACGCCTGCGCGACATGATCGGGTACGAAATGTACCAACTCGATACGGAAACAGGAATCTTGAAGGAATATGCCGACTTCTTCAGCCAGGAAGCCGAGAAGCAATACTGGATGAAAATGGTTGACCTTGCCTACGACATACACGAGGCACTCCTGATCATGAAAGAAGGAGAACTGAAACCGGAAGTAAAAAATATTTACAAGCGCAAAACGATCTACCTCGCAGAAACCGGCCACGACATATCGGTGCAGCGCAACATTATCAAGCGCGAACTTCAGCGGCACGGCTACATTGTGCTTCCTAAAAATACCTTGCCCACCAAAGCCGAAGATGTGGAACGTGCCGTGCGAAAAGACCTTGAGGAGTGCACCCTTTCCATACACCTTGTGGGAAACGCCTATGGTGAAATACCCGAAGGCTCAGACCGGTCCATTGTGGATATTCAAAATAAAATAGCTGCTGAGGTTTCGCTGGCAAAAAAAAATAGCAAGAGCGATTTTTCGCGATTGATTTGGATAGCCCAAAACCTGAAAAACGCAAGCGACAAACAAAAGGCATTTATCGAAACACTTAAACGCGACACCGAAGCACAGGAAGGCGCAGAGATTTTACAAAATCCATTGGAAGACTTTAAGAACGTGGTGCGCGAAGAACTGCTCGAATCGCTGGACCGCAAAACTATAGAAGACTCCGGTGGCAAATGCATTTATTTAGTGCATGATAAAATTGATGACACCGAAGTGCAACCGTATAAAGACGTGCTGGAAAAGTCGGGCATCAAAGTGTTGAGCCCTGCCTTTGAAGGCGAACTGCTGGAAGTGCGCAAGCATCATATCGAAAACCTGCGCAACTTTGACGGGGCCATCATCTTCAAAGGAAAAGTGAATGACCAATGGGTGCGCATGAAAGTGCTGGACCTGCTCAAAGCCCCCGGCTTCGGTCGCAAGAAACCAATAAAGGGGAAAGCCTTGCTTGCCACAGGCAACCCCAACCTGGATACCTTCAAAAACCAAAACCTCACCATCATTTCCGGAGACACAAACAGGTCGATGGAAAATCTGAAAACCTTTTTACAAGAATTTAACGCATAAAAGCTATGAGCCAAATCGTAGAAGTGAATGACGGAATGCCAACCCTTACGGGGATTGAGAATCCATTTCCCGGACTGCGGCCATTCAAAATTGAAGAAAGCCATTTGTTCTTTGGCCGCGAAGGCCAGAGCGATGAAGTGCTGCTCAAACTTTCCAAGAGCCGGTTTGTAGGTGTCATCGGCCCTTCAGGAAGTGGTAAGTCTTCGTTTATTTATTGCGGAGTGCTGCCCATCCTTTACGGAGGGTTCCTTACCGATAGCAGCCCCAACTGGGAAGTAGTGGTAACGCGCCCCGGTGCAGGCCCCATTGACAACTTATCTGAATCGTTGTTGAAAACTTCGCGCGACTACAACAATGCCGATGCCGAAGACAAGAAAATAAAACGCACCATTGTCTCCACACTTTTGCGGAGCAGTTCGCTTGGTTTGGTGGAAGCCATCCAACAATCAAGGAGAAAAGACGATATCAATTACCTGATCTTAGTTGACCAGTTTGAAGAACTTTTTCGCTTTAAGGACAGCACCGATCCCAACTCAGTAAATGAATCGCTTGCCTTCATTAACCTGCTGATGGAAGCCGTCAACTACGAGGACTCGCCCATCTATGTGGCCATCACCATGCGATCGGACTTTATTGGCGACTGTGCACAGTTCCCTGAGCTAACGCGCAAGATCAACGA
>JAYVAI010000194.1:0-4362 GCA_043751075.1 Cyclobacteriaceae bacterium
CAAAAGCTTGGGCCGACAACAAACAAACGGATGTGGACAAATTCATCACATTCAGCCAAGGGTTTGATGTCAGTTTTGCCGAGCCATCCTTAGCTTCCTTTTTCAAAAACACCAACGATCAGTTCAACATTAAGGTCAACGCTTCGGAGAGCGCAACACTCACCTTAAAAATAAATGGAGCAACCGTATCATCATCATCAGGCACTACGCTTACTTACAGCCACACGGTAACGGAAACAACAGGTACCACAACAGTTGTGTGCGAGGCCGTGGCAGGCACACAATCAAAAAACATTTCGTTTACCTACACCATCCGTTCGCCCACCGTAAACCAGGCCCGCCCCATTGGCATTATTGATGGGATCAACTATCACACCGACCAATCGAAAGCCATATTGAGTTTGTGGGCACCCGGCAAAAGTTCGGTCTATGCTGCGGGCGACTTCAACAATTGGAGCATAGTGGCGGATCACCAAATGAAAAAAGATGGCGAACACTTTTGGCTCGAAGTTTCTGGCTTGACACCCGGTGTTGAATATGCATTTCAATATTTGGTGGACGAATCCATAAAAATAGCAGATCCGTATTCCGATAAAATTTTGGATACCGATGATATATTTATTCCCGCGGCCACATATCCCAACCTAAAAGCATTTCCCGAAAAGGCCAAGTCGGACAAATGGTATTTTAACCGCACGGCCATTTTGCAAACCAGCCAGAGACCCTACGTTTGGCAAACAACAACCTATCAAAAACCTCCCAAAGAAAAGTTAGTGATCTACGAATTGTTGATCCGCGATTTCTTTGACACGGGCAAGAAAAATTATCAAACGCTGATAGACACCATCAGCTATTTCAAAAGGTTGGGTGTGAATGCCATTGAGTTGATGCCCATCACAGAGTTTAACGGTAACGACAGCTGGGGCTACAATCCGACATTTATGTTTGCCCCCGATAAATTTTATGGCACGAAAAATAAATTGAAAGAGTTTATTGATAAATGCCATGCAAACGGTATTGCTGTGATCATGGACATGGTGATGAACCAACAAGATGCGCCCAATGCTTATGCCATGATGGATTTTGATTTTGGTGCATTTAAACCAACAGCCAATAATAAATGGTTCAATACCGAGGCTCGGCATCCCTTCAATGTTTTTTTTGATATGAACCACGAGAGTGCTTACACCAAAAAATATTTAGATACGGTAAATCATTATTGGCTAAAGGAATTTAAAGTGGATGGCTTTCGCTACGATTTGTCAAAGGGATTTACACAAATCAATAATCCAAACAATGTGGATGCCTGGGGCGCATACGATGCCTCGCGCATTGCCATTCTCAAACGCATGGCCGACAAAATTTGGTCGCACTCACCCGATGCCTATGTAATCTTGGAACATTTCGGAGCCAATCAGGAAGAGAAAGAATTGGCCGAACATCGGGCGGCAGAAGGAAAGGGGATGATGCTGTGGGCCAACTTCAACAATGCCTATTTGCAAAGTGCGATGGGTTACGCAGAGAACTCCAACTTCTCGGACATATTTTATAAAAACCGGGGATGGACCGTGCCACATGGCGTGGGGTATATGGAAAGCCATGATGAAGAAAGGATGATGTTCAAAAATCTTCAATTTGGAAATTCAGCAACCCCCTATAGCGTAAAGAATCTTGAAACTGCGCTGAGCCGGGTGAAAGCCGCTTCCACTCTTTTCTACACGGTGCCTGGCCCAAAAATGCTTTGGCAATTTGGTGAGTTGGGATACGACATATCCATTGACCAGGGCGGCCGTACCGGTGCCAAGCCCATCAAGTGGAATTACTATTCCGAGCCCGCGCGAAAAAGCGCATATGATTATATGGCCGAGCTGATCGCGTTAAGAAAGGCGTATCCTATTTTCAACACAGAAGACGTGACCATGCTGGGTGGAAGCACACTCATCAAGCAAGTCATCCTTAAATCCGTTCCCTTCACCGCTGCGCCCACAACGGCCAACCAAATGAACGCACACATGGTGGCCAACTTTGATGTGGTGAACAAATCGGTGGAGGTCAATTTTTCGCATGTAGGCAAGTGGTACGATTTCGTTACCGGACAGGAGTTTAATATCACGGCAAACCCCACTGCGCTATCCATGGGGCCAGGCACATTTTTCTTGTTTACCGATGTTGCCCTGAAAACGGTGGTGGCCATCGATGAACAAAAACTGATTGACGTATCTGCGTATCCAAACCCAATGCATCAGCTTGTTTATTTAAACAGCAACGAGGGTGAGGTTCAGGAACTAAGTATTATTTCCATGCAAGGTGTAAAGACCGTTGCAAAAAAGTCCGGCCTGCAATCCTGGGATGTCAGCGGTTTATCTCCTGGTATTTATGTGTTGGAGATGCGCGTAGATAATTCTGTTGTGCGTAGGAAGATTTTGAAAGATTAATGTCGCCCAACCTTCAAGGGTTTTAGATTTATGGTTTGACTGCGAAGTCTCCGTTTTGGATTGCTTACACTGCAGGCCCCCAATTAAAATCTCAGAATAAAAAAACATTAAAAGAAATAAGTGTGGCGATGCCCCGATGCTATGATAGCTTCAAAATGCAGATGTCAGTATTTGATTCACCAAATAGCAAAATTTCATTTTTATTTGTCAGCAGTATATTGAGAATTTCATCTGTACTTTTATTTCCACAAACCAAATGCACAATTTTTGGTGGACAACCTTCAAGTTGGCTTCGCTCATCAAAATCGTTGTCTTTTGTTAGTATAGTGAAACCCTTATCTTCCGCAAATCTCCAAATTGTAAGATCATCGGCAGCAATACCGTTTGTTTCCCTTACATGATTTGTATCAGCAAAAAATGCAGATAAGGGCTTGACAAGTTTGTGCGATAGATTATTATCAATTAAGAATTTCAAGCTGATTGTAAGAGTCGGGTGTGCCTTTCAGAATCTGCCGCATACATCAGGCAGGCATTTATATCCTTTTGGGTAAGTTCTGGAAAATCATTTATGATTTGTTGTTGACTCATGCCCGAAGCCAGATAGCTAAGCACATCGTAAACAGTAATTCGCATTCCCCTTACGCATGGCTTGCCTCCACGTTTTCCAGCTTCCAATGTGATGATTTGCGTATACGGTTCCATCGTAATCAAAAATAAATATTTTAATCAATACTTGAGTTAAAGTGACAAAAAAAACCAACAGATATTATCCATTGGCTAATTTGATCAATGACTGATTGATAACTATTTCTTCTCGGCTTTCGCTTTAAATTCTTCTTTGATCTTTTCGATATCAATTGATTTGGCCACAGGCTTAAAATTCTGGACTTTAAGAGAAGTTCTTCTGCGGGCGGATTTCCCTTTGTCCCTGCGGTTCTTTCTTTTCAAACGGGTAACTGACATAACTATTGGTTTTTAAAGGCTGCAAAAGTAATCAGGTTTTGCAATTTATTGCCACAGATTCACAGATTATTTCTAATTTGTTGCCACTGATTCACAGATTATCTCTAATTATCCAGTGAACCTGCCTGCCCGGCACACAAGTCTGTGGCTTATCCTTAAATTGCCCCGCTATTCTATTATGGAAAAACCAACAATACCGAAAGGCACCCGCGACTTTGGCCCAGCCCAGATGGCCAAAAGGCAGTTTATTATTGAGAATATCAAAAAGGTATTTCAAAAATACGGCTTCCAACCGTTGGAAACACCCGCCATGGAAAACCTTGTTACCCTTACGGGGAAATATGGGGAAGAGGGCGATCAGTTGCTTTTCAAAATCTTGGACAACGGGGATTTTCTCAAGGAGGTTGATCAGCAAATACTTGAAGCCCGAAACTCGAAACTCATAACTCAAATCATTTCTGGCAAAGGCCTCCGCTACGATCTCACCGTTCCCTTCGCACGCTATGTGGTGATGAACCGGCATGAGATTACTTTTCCGTTCAAGCGCTATCAGATACAACCTGTGTGGCGGGCCGATCGTCCACAGAAAGGAAGGTACCGCGAATTTTATCAATGCGATGCCGATGTGATCGGAACCGATTCGCTTATCTGTGAAGCGGAAATTATTTTGATGATCAAGGAAGTGTTTACCGCACTGGGCATCGGGGATTTCTCCATTAAAATAAATCATCGGGCAATACTTTCGGGCCTGGCCGAATTATGTGATGCTAAAGAAAATGAGACTTCCCTTTTTGTGGCCATCGACAAACTGGATAAAATTGGCGAAGAAAAAGTGAAAGAAGAATTGCGTGGCCGCGGATTTTCAGAAAGCAGTCTTATCGCATTGTTTGAGATTTTAAATTTCAAAGGGAACACGCAACAGAAAATTGAATATCTATCCATTAAGTTTTCCAACTCACCTTCC
>JAYVAI010000195.1:0-1665 GCA_043751075.1 Cyclobacteriaceae bacterium
ACCTCGGCAAAGCATTGGATTTCTATTTGCAATCATTAAAAATAAGAACCGCCCGGCTCGACTCCTTGCATGTCAATATTTCCAATAGCCTTCACCAGATTGGAAGTGTCTATCAGAAGTTGGGCAACATGGACCGCGCACTGGAATATTTCCAACAAGCATTGGCCATCCGAATTAAGTCGCTGGGCGAGGGCCATGCGAACGTGGCGGGCAGCTACATCACTATCGGTACGCTGTATGGTGCCCTGTTCAATTATCGGCAAGCCATCCATTACATCAAGCAAGGCAATGCCATCCTTGAAAATATTTACGGCAACAAAAGTGATATACTGCCAACCTACGATGCCTATCTCGGAAGGATGTTTGGCCAAATAAACGAACATGAAAACGCAACCAAGTATTTGAAGAAGGCACAAGCCGAGGCAGAAAAAAACCTGGGGCCTAAACATTTGTACTTGGGAATTGTCTATGCCTTCGTTGGAGATTACCATGCCGACAACAAAGCCACTCAACAAGCTGAAATTTATTTTAAGAAAGCGATAACTATTTTTCGTGAAGCCTCGGGCACTAATTCGGTGCGCGAGGCCGATGTGCTTTCCAAGATTGCTTCCATACATTTAAAAAACAAAAACTCTAAAGAGGCGCGCTCGACTTATGCGCAGGCACTAACTATCTATCGCACTAAACTGGGCAATCAAAACCCGAAAGTTTCATCTGTGTTTCAGTTGATGGGTGATGTAAACCAGGAAGAGAAACAGTTTGATAGGGCGTTGTCCAATTATCAGAAAGCATTTGTTTCCATGTCCACCGGTTTCAGCGATACGTTGAATCTATTTTCAAACCCAACACTCAGCCAACTTGACAACAAGCCGCTCGCGCTCCGCGTTGCCGGAAAGAAAGCAATGGCCTTTGTTAAGATGCCCGGTGATGTCGTTGAAAATTTAAAGCATGCCCATCGTATGTATCAATTCGCCATTGACCTGATGGGAGATATTGCAGCGGGCTATAACCTGGAAAGTGCGCGGATTGAATTGGAGAAAGAAAGCAGGTCAACCTTCAACCGCGCGATGCACGTTGCTCATTTGCTTTATGAAAAAACGAAAGAGGAAAAATACAAACAGGATGCCTTTTCAATTTCAGATAAAAGTAAGTCGGCCATGCTGCTCGAAAACATCCGCGACCACAAGGCAAAATTTCTGGCGGGTGTGCCCGACAGCCTGATTGGACAAGAGCGGGACTTTAAAATAGAACTAGCTTATTATCAAAGCGCGTTGCATCGTGCTATCAGTAAAACCGATACAGCAACCATAGGCGTGCAGGAACGGAATATCTTTCAAGCGCAGGAGCAGTATGATAAATTGAAAAGAAAATTGGAAAGGAGTTTCCCCTCCTATTTTAGCTATAAATACAAGACAACTAAACCCAATCTTGAAAAACTCCAGCAATCACTGACAAAAGATGCAACGGCATTGGTTGAATTTTATGTGGATGATAGCACCATCTATGCCTTCACTGTTTCCGAAAATCTTATTGCCTTTGATAAAATCAAAAAAGATGCGTGGCTCACCAAACTAATGAATGACTATGAGAAATGCCTGACCGATGTTGATTTCATTTTGAACTCACGCGATGAAGCCGACCGCCTTTATACTTCATCGGCCAATG
>JAYVAI010000196.1:0-1665 GCA_043751075.1 Cyclobacteriaceae bacterium
GAGCACCGATGTTTCGCTCTACAACAAGCGCTATTCATATCGGTACGAATCCAAAGTGGGAGAGATAAAAATATTTTCTCCGTCATTGGCCATTGAAACCATTGCCGCAGGTGGTGGTTCGATATGCGATTTCGATGGTCATAAATTAATTGTCGGCCCACATAGTGCGGGTGCAACTCCGGGGCCTGCTTGCTATGGCAGTGGTGGGCCGCTCACCATCACCGATGTAAACCTTTTACTGGGCCGGGCCGACACGGAATTTTTTTCTATTCCTCTATATCGTACCAAGTCGGAAGAGGCGTTGCAAAAACTGTTGGAAAAAATCAAACAGGCCACGGGAAAAAAACCAATTGCAGAAACTGTTCTTGAATCGTTCCTGTTGATTGCCAATGAAAAAATGGCTGAGGCGATCAAAAAAGTTTCGGTGCAACAAGGGCACGATCCGGCAAACTATACGCTCCTGGGTTTTGGCGGGGCCGGAGGCCAACATGCCTGTGCGCTTGCCTCGATATTGGACATGAAAAAAATACTGATACCGTATGATGCCGGTTTGCTGAGTGCATTCGGAATAGGGAATGCCCGCATAGAACATTTTGCGGAAACACAAGTGCTTCAGGTTTTCACAAAATCGGAAATGAAATTGTCGGCACTCTTTAATAAATTATTTGTCCGTGGAGTGAACAAGCTTAGCGGGGATGGATTTGCCAAAAGCAATATTGCAAGGGATAAGGAATTGCTTTTCCTGCGGTTGAAAGGACAAGAAAGCACGATCGAAGTTTCTTTCGAAAACGGAAAACAAATTGCTGCCAGGTTTAGAAAAGCATATATGGCCGTGTATGGGCATTGGCTGGCCGACCGTGACATAGAGATCGAATCCATCCGGCTTGTGTTATGCATAAAGAATGTGGCAACCTCAAAAAAGAAATCGGCTTTGAAACAAAACAGGCCCGTTTCGCAAAAGCGTTCCAAAATATTTTTTGATGGCGTTTGGAAAAATGCGGACGTATATCGGTGGGAAAATTTAAAACCGGGCGCGGTTATCAAGGGCCCTGCTTTGGTGGTGAGCCAAAACTCCACCACAGTGGTGCCATCGCAATGGCAATTTAAACTTGATGAACACAACAGTGCCCTTCTTAAAGAAATCAACAAGCGCACCGCAAAACCAAAAGAACAAAATCACGAAGCCGCATTGGAGCTTTTCAGCAACCGGTTTACATCTGTTGCGCACGAGATGGGGGCATTGCTTCAGCGTGCTTCCTTTTCGGTAAACGTAAAAGAGCGTTTGGATTTTTCGTGTGCCGTGATGGATGCCGAAGGATACTTAGTGGTGAATGCCCCGCACATTCCGGTGCACCTCGGCAGCATGGGCGTGTGTGTGCGCGAAGTAAAAAAAATATTGGCATTGAAAGAAGGCGATGTCGCAATCACCAACCATCCGGCCTTTGGCGGCTCGCACTTGCCCGATGTAACACTGATCAAACCTGTATTCTACAAAAAGAAGTTGATTGGCTTTGTGGCCAACCGCGCACATCATGCCGAGATAGGTGGCAAGAAACCAGGCTCGATGCCTGCCGATGCAACAACACTCGAAGAAGAAGGCGTGATCATTGCGCCAACTTATTTGGTCAAGCGCGGCAACGCACAATGGCTGGCCATTCGAAAAAA
>JAYVAI010000197.1:0-4349 GCA_043751075.1 Cyclobacteriaceae bacterium
TTTTCGATTTTAAAACATCAATCCTCATTCGCTTATAAATATATTGTCTATCAATCTTACTTCTCCCACAAAGCCGGCTATCAATAGTATGGCATTGGCTGTAACGTTTTCCAACAAAACAAAGTTTGTGCTGTCTGCCATTTCTAAGTAATCGAGCCGCACGCCCTCCTTTGCCTCACAAAATCCTTTGACTTCTTTTTTTATCCGCGCCATCGGAACTCCCTCCTTGATTTTTCGTTTTGCCAATTGCAGTCCTTCATAAAACACAACCGCATCCTTCCGTTGCCTTTCATTTAACCGCGCATTGCGTGACGACATGGCCAAGCCATCACTTTCGCGTTGAATGGGAACACAGCGCAACTGCACATCAAATTTCAATTCTTTAACAAGGCATTCAACAATTTTGTATTGCTGAAAATCTTTTTGTCCGAAATATGCCATGTTGGGTAGCACAATATTCAACAGCTTGGAAACCACCAAGGCAACCCCACTAAAATGACCGGGCCGGAATTCTCCTTCCAGCACTTGCTCAAGGTTGCCGAAATCAAATTTGATAATTGATTTATCTGGATACATCTCTTCGCCCGATGGGCAGAACAAAACATCGCAGCTTGCTGATTGCAACATAGCCATATCTTGCTCCAATGTTCGTGGATATTTCGCCAGGTCATCGGCATTGTTAAACTGGGCAGGGTTTACAAAGATGCTGCAGACGGTAATGTCATTTTCCTTACGGGATTGTTTGATGAGCGCAAGATGGCCATTGTGCAGCGCACCCATGGTGGGCACAAACCCCACTGATTTGTAAAGGGATTTATTTTTCTTTAAAAAAGCCCGTAGCGATTCAATGTGTGAGAAAATATCCATTCCTCGATTTACTACTAAAATTGTAAATGAGAAAGCTAGGGTGCATTTCAAAATGTCGCGGTAACAATAACAATAAGGTCGGGGCTGACTAAAAGTCGCTTCTGTCATCGCGGCCTTTGAGCCGCGATCTCGTTTTTACGTGCGACTAACGCGATACCGGGTCAAAGCCCGGTATGACACTTCGATCCAATTGAAACTTTTTAGAAAGCCTTGGCCTTATCTATCACGACATTTTGAAATGCACCCAAAGCTATTGAAAGATAACTGCTGAGGATTCATGGAGGGCCGCGAAATGACCAAGTGCCCCTTTGATGTTTCCCTTTGGCGATGACGGGGTTGGAGAAAATGCACCGCCATCGCTGTTAAACTGCTCGAGCAAAATTTTATAAAATTCGTAGGTTTCCCTTGAGACCGAGTACATCTTTACCAATGCACCAAAGTTTGAATCTGCCATTGGATAAAACTCAGCGTACCGGGCCACACTTGCGCCATCGTCTATTGAAAGATCCTGAACATATTCCGGTAGAAAGCGATCGCTGATAAAGGAGTAAGGCCAGACCCGGCTCTTTGCACAATTAATATTCCCACCTGGGTGCACATCGCACAATTGAAAGAGATAATAGTCCGTTTCAAGGGGATCATCCCGGAAAGAAATCAGGGGAACCAAATTATCAGACTTGCCTATATCTCCTTTTCTGATGACATAGCCAATCTTGTCAATTGTCGGAGTCATCTTCATGGTGCTTTCGGCAAAGTATGTTGAAACCGCACCTTCGTAGTTTATCATAATATTGAGTGTGTATAGGTGGCCAGGCTTGCCGGTGAGTGTCGGCTTCAGTTCTATCAACCCTTTCTTATCCTTCATGAAAATCTGCAATATGTTTTGCTCTCCGGTCACCTCATCGCGCACGGTGGCGCTGCCCGTAACTTTATAGGGCCCCGTGGAGTTGTCAATTTCACACTCACCTACTATGAAACCATCGTTGCATATCGAACCAATTGGTGCAGACCATCCTATTTTTATGTATGATTCATCACTCTTGTTGCTGATCATTGCATCAACTACAAGCATGGGTTCATCAAATGGCAATGTCAATTCGGTGTTGTCAATACACTGGCAAAACACCATAAAAGTCAAGATGATTGGAAACTGTCGGATTTTCATATTTCAAAAAGTAAAAGAATAAGCTACCGATGGAACTACCCGAAATAAATACAACGCCTTGATTCCTGTATTGGTTAATCCATAATCACTTTGCATCGAAAATACCGTGAAAGGGTTTTTTCTCCCATAGGCATTGTACAAATCAAATGACCATGCCGACTTATACTTTCGCTTCATGTTTGCTGATGGGGAATATTTGAGTGACATATCCAAGCGATGGTAATCCGGCAAGCGATAACTGTTTCTTGAAGTGTAATAGTTGAACACCACGCCATCAAAAACAAAATTTCCGGCTGGCACAGTGATCGCACCCCCAGTAGTGTAAACAAAGTTGAACGAGGCCTGTATCTTTTTTGAAAAATCAAACTTGCCAGTGGCCGAGAGGTTATGTCTTTTATCGTAGCGCGAAGGATATTCTTTTCCTTCGTTCACACCCTCTATTCTGTTAAAAGTTTTTGATAGCGTATAACTCATCAGGCCAGTAAATATCCCGGATTTCTTCTGCATTGAAAGTTCCATGCCATACGCCTTGCCCGCTCTTTGCAGAAGTTGAGATTCAACATATTTATTCAGGAACAAATTTGCATTGTCCTTAAAATCGGTGGTGTTGAAAAAGTCCTTATAGAAAAGTGATATTGACGGCACCCATTTATTGATCTTCGTTTCATATCCTATCGCATAGATATTGCAGTTCTGGGGTTTTATATTCCGGCCCGATGGCATCCATATATCGGTAGGCAAGCCCACCGATGAATTTGCCAATAGGTGAAAGAACTGGGAAGTCCTGTCGTAAGAAATTGTAAACTGCAAATTGTTAACCCTTCGCGACAGGGCAATACGTGGTTCCATTCTATGGTATAAGGGTCCAGGCAAAATATTCACCGAATCCGCGGGCAAATCTTCGCCTTCATTAAAAGTGTAACTAATGGTTTTTCTGGCATACCCGAAGTTTGCATACCGCACACCATAATCCAATTGAAACTTGCCAAGTGTTTGCGAATTGCCCCATCACTGGCTCTTGTTTGTTTAGATTGTAAACTGTAGTGGGCGCATTTTCTGCCCGTGGGCGCAGCGATCCAGGATTGATGGCATACACATCAAGTGCCCAGCCAAAAGTCAGATGGTTCTTGTTGTTAAGATAGAAGTCGTAGTCCTGTTTGAGGTTTACGCTGCTGAGCGAGGCCTCCCACGCAAAGTACTGGGTGTTGTTCAATATATTATACTTGTAGCCATAGCGGCTATAGACCGCAGTGGTATTTGAAAAAAGTTTGTGGTTATGAACCTTGTTCCACCGAAAGCTCATGGTCTGGTTTCCCCATGACAAAGCATAGCCATTGGTGATGTGATTGAAATAAAAATTATCACGCCCCATGTACGTGGAGAGGTAAAAGTGGTTCTTGTCGTTCATGCGGAAATTTATTTTTCCGTTGAAATCGAAGAAATCAATTTTATTATCGATGGTTGATATGTTTGCCGTGGGGTCGCCCAGCACATATTGGCCGAGCAGGTATATTCCGTTCACAATTTGACCTGCATAACTGTAGCGGCCCGAAGCCATGTAAGACCATTTATCTGATTTACTGGAAAGCGGCCCTTCAATGGACAACTTTGAAGCAATGGTGCCCACCGATCCGGCCACAGTCTGTTTTTTTCTGTTCCCTTCCTCCATGGTCAGGTCAACCACGCTGGAGAGCCTTCCTCCGTACCTGACAGGTATGGCACTTTTGTAAAACGAAATGTTTTGCAGTGCATCCACATTGAAAACGGAGAAAAAACTCAGGGCATGCGAGGGGTTATACACCGGTGCCTCGTCCAACAAATAAAGGTTTTGATCGAACGAACCACCGCGCACCGAGAGGTTTATCGTTCCCTCATTGCCAGACTGCACGCCCGGCAAGAATTGAAGCAGCTTAATGGGGTCTGGCTCCCCGGCAAAGTTCACTACATCCTTTGCCATTGCCGGAATGATATGGTGCTTACCTGAAATTTGTAAAGTATTTTCTATCCGTGAATCATCGATGTATATCGAATCCAAAAGAACAGAAGCAGGATTTAAACCAATCGAAACAATTGTATCCGATTTAAAAGACCATCGAAACCGTAATGTTTCGTACCCTATGTGGCTCACCCTCACTTCGGTTGCATCGCCTGGCGAATTTGAGTAAGAAAAAAAACTACTGTCATCCGACTAACTAACAAGTTAGAGAAAAATCATTGACCCCAGCTTGATTAGGAAGAGTTTTCTATATTCTCAAAAAGACCCCCAATTTTTTGGATAGTCATCTGCTGCTGTAGTTTTTTAATATCCCGTTGCGCT
>JAYVAI010000198.1:0-4349 GCA_043751075.1 Cyclobacteriaceae bacterium
TTTTGTTAGCTCAACATCTTTCTTTAAATTTGAATAGAATATTATTTGGCTACTTAATAGAAGTAAACGTATGAAACAAATTGCCATTACCATACCCGACAATAAAGAAGCCCTTTTTATTGAATTGATGAAAAACCTTTCGTTTGTGCAAAATATTGAGACGGTTGAAAGTAACGATATCCCCGAATGCCATAAAGCCATTATAGATGAACGAATGGAGAACTATAAACAAAATCCTGAAAGCTATCGCGATTGGAATGTTGTACAAAAAGAGATAGGCCAAAAGTATGGCTTATAAATTCATTATTGACCCTGCCGCGAATAATGACATCTTTGAAAGCATTGAGTGGTACAACAAAGTTCAACCCAATTTAGGCATCCGATTTTATAAGCAAGTACAAGCCCACGTTTAAACGTATTTATAAAAATCCTCTTGCTGTTACTGTTCGATATAAAACAACCCGCACCATTCTGGCAAAGAAATTCCCACACATGGTGCACTATTTTGTTGATCTTGAAAATAACATCATTGCTGTTACGGCAGTGCTTCATGCAAGCCGAGACCCGCAATTGTGGGACGAGAGGACGCAATGAAATTCCTTTTGTGCAAATGAAATGATGATTAGGCCGTTACAGCGTGGAAGGGGTACGCAGGCGGATAAAAAAAACCCACCTATCTAAACCGAGTCTCCATTCGCTTTTTCAAAAACGGATACAAGGCCACTGCGCAAATGATTATTATAGTGCCTGCATAAAAATTAAAGCCCATCAATTCCTTCTCACCAAATACAATCAGCGCTAGGGCTATACCGTACACCGGCTCTAAGTTGAGCGCAAGTTGGATGAAGAACACCGATAATTTTTTGGTGAGGTTGATGGCCACCGAATAGGCATAGACCGAGCAGGCCCACGCCAGAATTGCAATATAAATCCAATCGGGCCACGTGGGCCACAGTTGCAATTGTCCCCCATCTGCCCACGTGGTTTGATAAAAAGGTAAAAACAATACGATGATCAAACAAGCCGATACCATTTCATAAAAAGTAATGGTGTGAGCACTTACACGCGTCACCAACCTGGAGTTTATTACACTGAAGAGCGCGGCCGTGAGCCCGGAAATTATCCCGAGGAACAAGCCCAGCGGATATTGAAAATCGCCAGCAAAAATTATGTAGAGGCCCAGGATCACCACCAGGCCCAGACCAATTTCAAGAAACTCTATTTTTTTTCTTTTTACGATGGGCTCTATCAATGCCGCCCAAAACGAACACGTGGCAAAGCCCACTAAACTGGTGGATGGGTTGGACACACGGCCCGATCCAAAAAACGTGAGCCAATGAACTGCCACAATAAACCCGGTGAGAAGGATTTTTATGAGATCGGATTTTGAAACGGTGAACGTTCCGCGCGTAAATAAAATCAATGCACCCATGCCGGCCGCGGCCAATAGTGTGCGATAGAAAACCATTTCCACAGACGGAATGGAAACCAATTTGCCGAGCACAGCCGTGAAGCCAAACAAGAGTACAATGAAATGGAGCTTGAGGTAATCTTTGGTAGTGGCTATCACCGTGGCACGTATTTATACATCGCCAACGAAATAACGGCAAACACAGAGTTGGGCAGCCAGGCCGCCAAAAAGGGAGACAGCGATCCTGCTTCGGCAAAGGTGCGCGTCATCGTAAAAAAAAGAATGAACACGAAGGAGAGCAAGAAGCCCAAGGCAATCTGAAAGCCGGTGCCGCCCCTGTTTTTTTTGGACGACACGATTACCCCCATAAACACCAACACAAAAACGGTGAAGGGTGAAGCCATGCGGATTTGTTTTTCCACTTCGTAAATTTCCACACCGGTGCTTCCGCGAAATTTCATGGTGGCGATGTGGTCGGTCAGTTCGCTCATGGTCAGCCCGTCATAATTGCGGTCGTTGATAGCGAAATCTTTGGGTGTGACGGACAGCGTGGTGTCCAAACTTTCGCCCGTGGTGGCCAAGGGATTTATCAAGGTGCCTTGCCGCACATGGAACAAACTGTCAACCATTTTCTTTTTCCAATATTTCAGGGTCCACTTTTGTTTTACAGAGTCCCATTGAATGTTGTCGGCTGTGATTTTTTCAATGAGACGATTGTCGTGAAACCGCTCTAGCGAAAATTGAAAACCGGTATTCGTGTCGTTGTTAAAATTCTGTATGAACAAATACACGTTGGGCTCAATCTGCATGTGGGTGTTGGCCCGATAGGAATTTTTATTGCTGGTAAAATATTGCAATTCGAAAAGCAAGCGGTCTTGGTTGGATTTTGGTATCAACCATCCGTTTAAATAAAAGGTAATGCCGGCAATCATGAAGGACGAAACCAAGTAAGGTACCAACAGGCGTTTGAAACTTACACCACTGCTCAGTATGGCGATTATTTCGGTGTGGGCCGCCATGCGCGAAGTAACATACACCACGGAAATAAAAACCGTGATGGGGGTAAGCAGCCCTGCAATCCACGGTATAAAATCCATGTAGTAGCCAAACACGATGCCAGCACCAAGGTTGTTCTTTGTAAACTTGTCGATCTTTTCGGTTATGTCAATTACGGTAATGATGGAAACCAATATCAACACGACATAAAAAAATGTGGCCAATATTTTTTTGATGATATATCGGTCGAGTATAGTCATAAGATACATTACAGGCGTTGCGATACGGTTTTCACCATTTTGTTTTTCCACGAAGCAAAGGTGCCCTCTTCAATTTTTTGCCTGGCCTGCCGCACCAGCCAAAGATAGAAAGTAAGGTTGTGGATAGAAGCAATTTGTGCGCCCAAAATTTCTTTGGAGATGATCAGGTGCCGAAGATAGGCTTTCGAATAGCTTGTGCTTACGTGGCCTCCTGTTTCCAAATCAATGGCACTCAGATCATCCTTCCATTTTTCGTTGCGTATATTGATGATGCCCTGCGCAGTAAACAACATTCCATTGCGCGCATTGCGGGTGGGCATCACACAATCAAACATATCAATGCCCAGGGCTATGCACTCCAAAATATTTTCGGGTGTGCCCACACCCATCAGGTAGCGGGGTTTGTCGGCAGGCAGTATGTTGCACACAAGGTCAGTCATCTCATACATAAGTTCGTGAGGCTCGCCTACCGAGAGCCCACCGATGGCATTTCCCAGCTGCAGTTGATCGGCAATAAATCCGGCCGACTCCATGCGCAAGTCTTTATAGACGCTGCCCTGCACAATGGGAAACAGGGCCTGATCAAAACCGTATTTCGGTTTGGTTTCGTTCACGCGCTTCACACATCGCTGCAACCATCGGTGGGTGAGTGCCATCGATTTTTTTGCGTAATCATATTCGCACGGATACGGAGTGCACTCATCAAAGGCCATGATGATATCGGCCCCAATGGTGCGCTCGATGTCCATCACACCTTCGGGTGTAAACGTGTGCTTCGAACCATCAATGTGCGATTTGAAAACCACGCCCGCTTCGGTGATTTTTCTGTTCGCGCCAAGAGAATACACTTGGTAGCCACCGCTGTCGGTAAGGATCGGCCTGTCCCAATTGATAAATTGATGGAGCCCTCCTGCTTTTTCCAGCAACGGCAGGCCCGGCCTCAGATATAGGTGATAGGTGTTTCCTAAAATAATTTTTGCGTCTATGTCATTTTTTAGTTCGCGCTGGTGCACGGCCTTCACCGAACCTGCCGTGCCCACGGGCATAAAGATAGGTGTCTGTATCTCGCCATGATCGGTGTGCAATATTCCAGCGCGTGCTTTTGAATGAAGGTCTTTGGCGGTGAGGCTGAATTTCATGGGGCGCAAGTTAACTGGAATTAAGCAATAGAATTTCTATTGCACATCGGTCACAATTGCCACGACCCTGCCTACCGGACAGGCAGGCTTTAGGTCGTGGTTTATGATAAGTTTGATTAGATCGGCTTTAGCCGAATGAAAGTCGCAGGAATGCCATCCAATTTGTTTGCATTTGGCTAAAGCTCCAAATTGCTTTAATAAAATCCACGACCTAAAGGTCGTGGCAATTAAAACATCCAACCAAAAACATCCAAAGCCATATAATTCTTAAAAGCGATTTCCCTGGAAATGATAATGGAAATTGAATTTTTAGAACCCCTCTTAAGGCAAATAAAAATCAAACACGATTTCGTTCATGCACGTGAAGTGGGAATTTTTGAAAGCCGATTTTTGAGCAGGGCCGGCAACTGTTTTTTTTTGTTTTCGAAAACGGTAAACTTGATGGAGCTATTTGGCTCTATCCAAACTCAACATCCTCATATACTTCGGTCAGGGCAACCGGTTTTTCAATCGTCTTGATTTTGAAGGAAGCAGAAATATCTC
>JAYVAI010000199.1:0-4345 GCA_043751075.1 Cyclobacteriaceae bacterium
TCGGCAATGGCATGGTTGGTCAGCCCATCGGCAATCAGGGCAAGCACTTCTTTTTCTCTTCTGGTAAGCACAGGTTTGTTCGGAGCTTCCTTTTGCAAAATTGTTGATACCGCCTCATCGCTTAAATATTTTCCGCCACGCATTACGGTTTCTATAGCCTCGACAAGTTCTTCCTTGGTAGCATTTTTTAGTACATATCCCGAAGCCCCATTGTCCATCATTTTTTGAATGAAGCTCTGCTGGTTGAAAGAACTGAGGCCAATGATGTGCGTGGCCGGATATTTTGTTTTTACTTCCAGGCACAAATCAATGCCACTTTTGTCAGGCAGGTTTATATCCATCAAGATCACATCGGGTTGCTGGTGTTGCAGAAAAGCCAAACACGAAGCGGCATTCATGGCGTGCCCCATCCATTCTAAATCTTTTTCATATTGAAGCAGCGAGCGGATGCCCTCCACAATCATATAATGATCATCTACTATAAAAATCTTTACAGCCATTTTAATCAAGCATCGAATTCAATATGGACTGATGTGCCTTTGCCGGGCGATGAGTTGACGTCTAATTTGCCTTTTAAAAAATCTATGCGGTGCTGAATGTTGACCCATCCAATACCTTTCGATTTTTTTAATATCATGGTGTCAAACCCTTTGCCATCGTCTTCCACCGTTACGGCAACCTGGTTATCCGATTTTGTGATTTGAACAATGGCTGTCTTGGCGGCCGCGTGTTTCATGGTATTGTTGATTAATTCTTGTACTACCCGGTAAATGGTGATGGCGGTTGTCTGCGACAGATTTGCGTTGGCCAAACCGATGGATTGATAATTGACGTGCAGCGCACCGCTTTGGTTAATGTCGGTGCAAAAATCTTTCAGGGCGGTATCCAACCCAAATTTCACGAGGGCTTCGGGCATCATGTTGTGCGCCACCCTTCGCATTTCTTTTATCGAGCTGTCCAGCATATCCATGCTGCGCTCAAAGGCCTGTTGGTTATCAGGCGTCATGATCAGGTTTTGTTTCATAGTGTTGAAGGAGTATTTGATTCCGGATAGCATGCCGCCCAGGCCATCGTGCAGGTCTTGGGCCAGGCGGGTGCGCTCTTGTTCTTCGCCTAGCAGCACGGCTTCGGTGGCGGTTAACTGTTTTTCGGTTTCCAGTTCGCTGATGCGCTGTTGTTGGAGGTTTTGTTTTTGTTGGTAGGTGCGGTAAGAGAGCAACGAGATGATTAATAATGTAATGGCACTGCCAATTAAAATATAGTTGAGGGTATTTTTTTGGCGGATGGAAAGTTGTTGTAGTTTTTTATCGGCTTCTAGTTGTTTTATCTGAAGTTCTTTTTTTTCTGTTTGATATTTTATTTCGAGCTCTTGTATGTTTTTGTGGATGGACTCATTGACCAATACTTTACGAATGGAATCACTTTTAAAAGAATAGGTAGTGTTCTTGCCAAACTCACCTCTTACAATAGCGACATCAGCCAATACGGAATAAGCTTTGCCCATGTGCTCGCTAAATTGGTTGGCACGGGCTTCCTTCAAAGAGCGGAGGGCATAACCTTCGGCCTCTTTCACCTGGCCCTGGCTTAATTGATAAATGGCCAAGCCCCGCAAGGCTATGGCGATAGATTCACGGTCGTTCAGTTTAAGGGCCAATGCCAATGCCTCTTCACTGTACTTTTTCATTTTTCCATAATCTGCCTTTATTAAGTAAGCCTCGAATAGGTTTAAAGAAGTAATCAAGGTTGAATAATCATTATGGGTTTGACGGCCAAGTGCGCGTGCTTCTTCGAGCATGGAAATGGATTTGGTCAGATTGCCAGTGGCATTATAAACCAATGATAAGTTTATCAATGAAGTGGTTATGGCGAAAGGGTTTTTCATTTTTCTGGCAAGCAATAGGGCTTTCTCCCCGTGCGCGAAGGCTTTATCAACTTGCCCAATTTCCCTATAGACGATTGTGAGATTTGAGTAGAGTATGCCCAATCTATCTTCGATTTTCAACCGTTCATAAATCTCTAAGGCTTGTAAAAAAAAACCTACCGCCTTTTCGTAATTCTTCAGGGTCATGTAGGAAGTGCCCACATTGGCAAGACAGGCACCAAGCCGCTCTTGATTGCCAAAACCACGGGCTATCTCAACTGATTTTAAATTCAAAACGAGTGACGTGTCATATCTGCCCAATAGATTGTACACGTATGTCACGTTCGTGTAGTATTTGATAATCCCCGGAATATAGTTCAGGTCTTCACTCAGGTGCAAGGCCGATTCATAAAGCAATATGGCCGAGTCAGGATTATTGTTTTCGTATTGCTGGCCGAGCTGAATGTACAGCAACACACGACTGGTATCCGGTATTGATTTTTTGAATACTTGCCACAAACTATCACGGTCGTAAAAATCTTGTGCTGCCAAAAGTTGCAGAGAAAATATGATTGTAAAAATCAATGAAGTGAGACGCAAAATAATCAGTCGCATGCAAAACAATTAAGCAGACAAATCTAAACCTTCCCTTTACTCTTTTTCGTTCCTGCTTTATGGTTTTTGAAAAATCCCCTTTTTCCATGATTTT
This sequence comes from Cyclobacteriaceae bacterium, assembly GCA_043751075.1. Classification (GTDB taxonomy): domain Bacteria; phylum Bacteroidota; class Bacteroidia; order Cytophagales; family Cyclobacteriaceae; genus ELB16-189. The sequence goes on from JAYVAI010000199.1 coordinate 2,571, forward strand.
TTCCTTTTTCTGAAATATCCTGTTTTTAGGGGATTACATTTCTCTTTCCCTTGGCTCAACTTTACTTCCGTAATGAGAAGGCAAAGAACCATGACTTCACTTATTCTTTTATCAATTCTTTTCTTGCCCCTTGCCCGAAGCAGGCTGGAATCCTCATGATGAAAATCATCAACCAGCCACGCCAATCCAGGTAACGATTAGTGCCAAGAGCAATAATTAAACGATCCCAACTCTTATGAAACGGATTGTTTTATTTATCATAGCCTGTTGCCTCTATGGGTTTTCTTCTGCCCAAAATATTACGGCAGTGGAATATTTCATAGATGGCGATGTGGGCGCGGGCAATGGCACAGCCGTGGTCATTACCCCAAATGCTAGCATCAATCAGACTTTCAATGTCAGCCTAGTTTCTGTAGCGGATGGGTTTCATACCCTTTCGGTGCGGGCAAAAGATGCGAACAATTTTTGGAGCGTAACACACACCACTCCATTCTACAAGCTTCCGGCCTCGGCAGTTTCGGCCGCACCTAACATTAATAAGATGGAATATTTTATTGATGCCGACCCCGGAGTTGGTGCGGGCACTGATGTGCCAGTTACTGCAGGCACTTTGATATCCGGCCTAGCAGTGGAAATTCCTTTGTCCTTAGTGGCCGATGGATTTCACTCGCTAACCTTCCGCACCAGAGATGCTAACCTCAAATGGAGTGTGTCCCATTCGACTCCATTTTACAAACTTCCGGCTAGCACCGTGGCAGCAGCGCCCAACATCAATAAGATGGAATATTTTATTGATGCCGACCCCGGAGTTGGTGCGGGCACGGATGTGCCAGTTACTGCAGGCACTTTAATAAACGGTCTCGCGGTTGGCATCTCCTTGGTATCGGTGGCGGATGGTTTTCATACACTCACGTTTCGAACGCGCGATGCAAACCTCAAGTGGAGCGTTGCTCACTCAACCCCATTTTACAAACTTCCGGCTAGCACCGTGGCAGCAGCGCCCAACATCAATAAGATGGAATATTTTATTGATGCCGACCCCGGAGTTGGTGCCGGTACGGATGTGCCTGTAACCGCGGGCACTTCCCTTTCCGATGTTGGTGTCAGTATTTCATTGGCTGCCGTAACAGATGGATTTCACATCCTCACCTTCCGCACGCGCGATGCGAATGGAAAATGGAGCGTGTCGCATGCCAGTCCTTTTTATAAAGTGCCCGCCTCGGAAGTTGCGGGTGCGCCCAACTTGGTGAAGCTGGAATATTTTATTGATACCGACCCTGGCCAAGGCGCAGGTGTGGCCGTTCCGCTCGCAGCAGTAACGAGCATCACCGATTATTTGGTTCAGGTGCCGGTGAGTGGGTTATCTGTTGGTGTGCATAATATAAGTTTTCGCGCACTCGATGACTTGGGCCGGTGGAGTGCTGTCCAAACTTCCACATTCATTTTTGGCTCGCCAGTTCCCACTGTAACTATCGCCTCTACGGCAACAGAACCTACCAGCGTTTCGCCCATTCCAGTTACGATTACATTCTCTGAAAGCATGACCGGGTTTGATTTGAGTGATATCACGGTCACCAACGGAGCTGCAGGAAGTTTTGCAGGAAGTGGAGCAAGCTACACGGCCAACGTTACACCAACCGCGCAAGGGGCAGTAACGGTAAGCGTACCTGCCAACGCGGCTGTTAATGCGGCAACCACAGGCAATGCAGTTTCCAATACGCTCACAAGAACGTATGACCTTGCGCCAACAGTAACCATTACTTCAAGCGCAACCG
>JAYVAI010000200.1:0-1658 GCA_043751075.1 Cyclobacteriaceae bacterium
ATCACCACTTTTGCATTGACGGTGTATTCCTGCATGTCGTCTTTGTTGACAAACGAAATGCCGGTGGCTTTTCCACTTGCATCAGTCATTACTTCTCGAGCCATGGCGTTGGGTATCACATCCACATTGCCGGTTTTCAACGCGGGGTTTACCAACACCGAAGAAGAAGAGAAATCCGCATAAACGGTGCAGCCTCGGTTGCATTGGTGGCAATAGAAGCATGATCCGCGTTCCTTATTGATGGGCTTTGTTAAAATTGAAAGCCGTGAAGGGATGACAGGAATATTCAGGGCACTGCCTGCCTCTTTAATAAAGAGTTCGTGCAAGCGCGGTTTAGGTGGAGGCAGGTAAATACTGTCAGGATCGTTGGGCAGGTTTTCTTTCGATCCGAACACGCCAATGAGCTGATCTACTTTGTCGTAGTATGGGGCAACATCGTCATAGCCAATGGGCCAATCTTCGCCCAAGCCATCGTGGCTTTTGTGTTTGAAATCGCGTGGGCCAAAGCGCAAAGAAATCCTACCCCAGTGGTTGGTGCGGCCCCCCAGCATACGGGCGCGGAACCAATCGAACTTGGTGCCGTCTTTATGGGTGTACGGTTCGCCTTCGAGTTCCCACCCTCCATACGCGGCATCGAAATCTCCAAAGTGCCGGAGCGGAGAACTTGCCCCTCTGCGTGGCGACTCCCACGGCCACTTCATTTGGGTAACGTTTTTTGCGGGATCGTAAAGCGGGCCCGCTTCGAGCAACACCACTTTTATTCCGGCATTGGCGAGTGTGTATGCCGCCATGCCACCACCGGCACCTGACCCAACAATGCATACATCGTAATCTTTCGGGGTTTTCTTGATCTGAAAATCAGGCATAGAAAAAAAGTTATTATTTAACTTCTTTAAAAGTAGATTTTATTTTCAGATAACGGAAAAAGAAATTTTTGATCAGTCGAATGTAAGTGAGGAGTGGTTTTATTTCCTTTTCAAATTTGAATTTGTTTATAAATGCCCACGTATATCAGTTCTTTTAAAAGTATTGCTTTGAATAACACAGTTATGACTTCTGAATAAATAGCCTTCAAATTGCTATGAATTTTAAATAATTATCTTTACCAAACTCAGTAAAAAAATAATGATATTTTAAAATTCCCGAATAGTGAAAATAGAAAGTATTAAAGTTCAGAATTACAAAGCCTTTAAGAACGCCTTGGTGCAAGACATACCAAAGATGATGGTTTTGCTGGGCACCAATGGATCGGGTAAATCAACCTTCTTTGATGTGTTTGGATTTTTGAGTGATGCTTTGCAAAATAATGTTACCATTGCATTAAACCGCAGAGGAGGGTTTCAGGAAGTAATAACCAGAGGTTGCGATGTGACTAAGGAACTGATAAAATTCGAAATCAAATTCCGCAACCCCCAAGAGGACAATGTACATGCACCCCGGGTGACCTATTCGCTTGATATTGGTTTTGACAAAGGTAAGGCATTTATCAATCGTGAAATATTAAAATACCGTAGAGGCCAGCGCACAGGAAAGCCATGGCACTTTTTAGATTTTAGTAGAGGAAAGGGTTATGCTATTACCAATGAGGAGGATTATGGCAAGCGAGCTGTTGAAGAAAAAAGAGTTGAACAAAAAGTAACAAGTCCGGATATTCTTGC
>JAYVAI010000201.1:0-11809 GCA_043751075.1 Cyclobacteriaceae bacterium
TAAGAACCGGTCACCCAACTTCAAAGGAAAAACCCATCAATCACCATCGGTTTCCTTGTTTTTTTTGAACCTCTAAAAAATCGCGGAACTCAGGAAAAGAAAATGACCTCACCTCTTTGTTGACGATGCAGGAGATCAACACTAAAAATTTTTTCGCTTAAAAATGGGTACAAGGGTTTACATCAACCGACCCTACTTTATCCGTCATAGGGAAAAATAAAAGTCCGTTGTTGCTAGGATCAGTTTCAAACCCAAAATTTCTTAAACAGCTTTATAATGCATTCATTTCAATCCCGGCTAACGGTTGGCAGGCTTTGTATTTCTGTCCAAGTGTATGCGTGTAAGGTTGATGTACCTTCTTGAGAAAAAATGAGAAATGTTGTCCCAATGCGGGATTGTATTAAATCTTAACCTCGTTTTTTTGATTGTTTTGTGTGTTTTATAGTCTGGTACAATAATGACTCAATATGCTGTCAAGATAAAAAAACAGTTATATGAGCGTACTTACCTTATATCAGACCGGAGTAATAGGCTACCTTTTCGCAAGGGGAATAGTAAGCGGTAGCACCTTGGCTTATTTACAATACTACACACGGTACGTGGAGGAACGTGGGCAAGGAAAAAAATATAGGGAGTGCGTTCGCGAATTATCTATGGAATTCAGGGTTTCTGAAACCACCATTAAAAAGGCCATTAAAGTAGTGAAAGATGCATAGTGCGAATGTTATGAATACTATGAATATATTGGACTTGTATCATAACGGTATCATCGGGTATCTCTATGATAAAGGGTTGTTAAGTGGAAGCACACTTTCTTATATCGGGTATTACAGACGCTATCTTGAACTAAGAAAAGACAGCCGGGGATATCGCGAAAGTGTAAGGATGCTCTCTCAGGAGTTTGGGGTTTCTGAAACCACCATAAAAAAGGCCATTAAAATCCTGAATTAATCTTTGGTAGTCGTCTGACCACTTGAAGTGGTCTTGACGACTACACTCAATTATTTTTTTCGTATCGTGCAGCCTGTGGCACGTTGATTTACCCCTTCTATTTTCTCACCGTTAAGTATTTTTACTATGGCATCTTTTAAAAAGTATTGCCTCACGTCCTTGCCTTCCTGGGGACTGTCGTCAATGGCACCGCTATAGGCAAGAACAAACTTTCCGCCAGCGGGCAATATCAAAAATACTTCAGGTGTTTTTTTTGCGCCCAACATTGTCATTGCCTGCTGATCTTTGTCGGCCAGATAGGGCACACTAAGATCGGTATAGTGAATGGCCATTTGCTCTGCACTTTCCTGAGCCTCCGTATTGGAATTTATAAGCAGAAACTGGATGCTGCCAGAATAAGATTGTATCAAATCTCTTAATCTTTGCTTGTAATAGTTGTCGAAAGGGCACTCCTGGCTGGTAAATACAACCACCACAGCTTTCATCGAATTGTAACTGCTGAGCGATACTTCCTTTCCGCTCCTTACATTTATCAACGTAAAATCCTTTATCTCTTGTGCTTGCCCGCTTACACTGATTACGATGGCAATAAAAACTAAGATCGGTTTCATGTTTGTTTGGTTTTGGTATGAACTAATACATAATCAGGCTCGATATTATATACCATTTCGATATCGTAAGAATTGCCATTCAGATTTATTTTTCCGTAAAGGTCGCCTGTATTTTTCAATATAAAGGGGCGCACATGGAGGTGGGCAGAAAAATGCAATCCCCTTTTTCCATAAATTTTGTACATCGTTTCTTTCGCGCACCAATAAACGCAATGTTTTACAACATCCATGCCCGCGTCAGTTAATTCCGGTGGAGATAGTACCCGATGGGCTATGGTAAGGAGTTTGGGTTTTGGTTGCTCTAAGTCAATGCCCACGTCATGGTGCAAATCAATTTGTGCGGCTACATAAGGAAATGAATGAGAGAGTGAAATATGATGGGGAAGATGTTTTAAAAATGGTTTGCCCGATTCGTTTTTCGTGGTTCCCCGATATTCAAGCCCGGATTGTTGCGCCAGTTGGCGAAGCAATGCACGACCGGCCAGCCACTCTAACCGCTTCGTTGCATTTACAACAGTGGCTTCGGGCCGCTCCTCTGTAATAGCAGTAAATTCATTTTCTGATTCTGAAATGTGCCACAATGCCCAACCGCACTGGTCGCCTGTATTTTGTATTTTCGTAAGGGGCATTTGTTTCTATTGCTTTATGATACAATTTTGATGAAAAAATCCCGGATTAGCGACACGTTCAAATTTTAAGCAAGTTAACAAAGCATGTCAACCATTCACGTTGAGAGACTTCATTCGCTCACAGGCCACCGCGATTGTGTTTACACGGTGGAACCATCAGGCAATCCTGTCCATTTCTTTTCGGCAGGCGGAGATGGCATGATTGTGAGATGGGACCTTGCCTCACCACACGAAGGTGAGTTGATTGCCAAACTGCCAAACTCCGTGTATGCAATTCACTATTTGTCGAAAAACGATTATTTAGTGGCGGGCAATAACTATGAGGGCATCCATTTGTTGGATTGGAAAGAGAAAAAAGAAATGGCCTCATTAAAATTATCAAATACTTCCATTTTTGATATTAAATCAAATCACAACGACTTGATGGTTGCCTCAAGCGATGGCATGTTGACTGTGGTGGATGTTGAAAAATGGTCGGTTAAAAAGAAACTTTCAGCTTCAGAGAAAAGTGCCCGGGCCATTGCCATAAACCCGTTGGCAGGGGAGATGGCCATAGGCTACAGTGATTGCTTCATCCGCGTATTTTCGTTGGATGACTATTCATTAAAATTTGAATTTCAGGCGCACCAAAATTCTGTTTTTGCGCTCAGCTATACACCTGATTTTAAATTCCTGATCAGCGGCTCACGCGATGCAAGGCTCAAAACCTGGGATGTGGCTTCGGCATACGTGCAGGCGGCTGAAGTAGTGGCGCACCTGTATGCGGTCAATCATATTGCGTTTAGTGCCGATGGTTTACATTTTGTTACTGGCAGCATGGACAAATCCATCAAAGTGTGGAGCACAAAGGAAATGAAACTGATAAAAGTAATTGATAAAGCACGGCACGCTGGCCACGGCACGTCAGTCAATAAATTGCTTTGGACTTCGTTTAACAATCAATTGATAAGTGCCAGTGACGATCGCACTTTGTCTGTTTGGGATTTAAAATTTGACACTTAGAAAAGTAGTTTCTACACGTATTTCTGTTGTGTCTTTCCGGCAAGGGATAGAAGTGGAAAGCCCGAAGTGCGTGGATTGTGAGTGGCCGGACTTGCAACGGATAGCCCGGTGGCCCCGAAGTTTCGGGGCCATGCCGCACAATACTTTTACAAAAATCCGTGTAGTACCGAAAAGTATAACACACAGACTGTTAGGCGTTTTTAAAACAATTTCTTACATTTGAGCTATGGATTTTTATTTTTTAATCTACTCATTTTTTAAACTTTCAATCAATTAATCCTACTATGAAAATCACACCCTTAGAGATCCGCCAGAAAGCCTTTGAGAAAGTGCTTCGTGGCTACGACAAAGATGAAGTAAATGCTTTTCTACAGACACTCTCGCAAGAATGGGAACGGATTTTAGATGAATCAAAAGAAAGCCGCATTAAGCTGGAAGGAACAGAACGCGAAGTGTCGAAACTGCGCGAGGTAGAAACTTCTTTGTTCCGCACGTTAAAAACTGCAGAAGATACAGGTGCCAGCGTAATTGACCAGGCCAAGAAAACCGCTGAGCTGATCTTAAGGGAAAACCAACTCAATGCTGATGCGATGCTAAGCGAGGCGAAAACAAAATCAAAAAACACCATTGAAGAAGCGGAGATGATCTCGCGCCAGATGTTGGATGAAATGGAAGAGCGCCTTAAAACGTTGGGGCAACATTATAAAACTCTTGAACTTCACCGCGACAATTTATTATCGGACCTGAAACGTTTGGCAGGAGAAACCATGGACCGGGTGGAGCGCGCCAAGGCATCTTCGCGGGATTTTAATCCAGACCAGCACCTTTCCTTGGCAAAGCGCGAAAGCAAAAAAGCGTTGTTCCCCAATGCCGAAATCGAAAAGGAAATCAAAAGCGCACTTCCCCCTATGACGCCATCATTTGTGTCTGAGCCACTGAAGGCAACCCATGAGAAGCCCCGTTTGCAAAAATCATTCTTTGACAACATTCAATGACCGGCAAAGTTGCCCTGGAGGGACTTGAGTTTCATGCCTATCACGGAGTGTATCCTCACGAGCGGTCATCGGGAAATAAATTTGAGGTGGACGTGGTTGTGGATACAGAATTTCAAGAATCTGCTTTTCGCGATGACTTGTCAGGCACCATCAATTACGAGGAGTTGTATGCCATTGTGAAAGCGGAGATGGAGAAACCTTCGAAGCTTTTGGAGACGGTTGTCAACTCAATTGCAGTACATGTATTAGGTGCTTTCCCCTCTGCAAAATCGGTGGAAGTAAAAATTTCAAAATTAAATCCCCCAATAGGTGGGGTATGCAAAAAATCGAGTGTGGTGGTGAGGAGGGCAGTAGGCATTGGGCAATAGGCATTTTGGCATTGGGCACTGAGGCATTGGGCGTTAGGCACTGGGGCATTTGAACTTCTGACTTCTTATCTTCTGACTTCTGAATTCTTCTAACCTCCTAATCCACCTCCTTAAACATAAAACCTCTCGCGTCTGCTCCTTCATAAAAATCAACCTGCTTGCCTATCACATACATGGTGTGTTTTTTATCAATCAGTATGTCAATGCCTTCGTCCTGATAAGAAAGGTCGGTGGTCTTTTGCTTGTCGAAACCGATGATCAACGCCACGCCACCACATCCTCCACCGCGAATGCCCACACGAAGGCCATACTCAGAAGGAATATTCTTCGTTAGCATTATTTTACGAACCTCTTCGGCAGCCCGTGCGGTGAGCCCTATTGGTTTTATAGTATCAAACATCGGGTAAATTGATAATTGAATAACTGTCAAAAATATCTAAATTTTAAACACCTTTGATTCTTGATTTAATTTTTATGGAAGCATTGATTGAATTTGGCAAAATAATAATACCGGCCTCGTTGGTACTCTATGCGATGTATCTGATCGTCCGCTCGTTTGTGATCAAAGAGATTGAGCTTAAGAAATTAGAGATACGCACACGCAGTATAGAAACGATACTGCCCGCCCGCCTTCAGGCTTATGAGCGGATGACAATGTTCTTAGAACGCATTGCCCCGCAAAACTTGTTGATCAGGCTTATCAACCCTGGCTTTGCTGCACGCGATTTTCAAAAATTGTTGTTGGATGAAATACGCAACGAGTATAACCACAACGTTTCGCAGCAAGTTTATATGAGTGAGGAGGTATGGAACCAAATCCGAAACGCAAAGGAAGACCTCATTATGCTGATCAATGATTCGGCATCGCAACTGCCGCCCGAGGCTACCAGCATGGAACTTTCCAAAAGGATTTTTGAAACCGTGATGAATAAAAATGTGGATTTGATTGGCATGTCGCTGTCAGAGCTACGGAAGGAAATACAACAAACGTTTTAACGTATGAGCCGCGTTGCCCTCGTGGCAGGTTCTACTGGCCTTATAGGCAGTGACTTGTTGGATTTGTTGCTGGAAGATACTCTCTACTCAAAAGTAATTGCGCTTAGCCGAAAGCCTCTTGACAAGGTGAGTTCAAAACTTGAAAATATTGTGGTGCAAGCCAATGGGTTGAGCACCAATAAGAACCTTCAAGCCGATGATTTCTTTTGTTGCATCGGCACAACCATGCGTGTTGCAAAAACCAAAGAAGCATTCCGCAAAATTGACTTCGACTATCCGGTTGCCTTGGCCACTATTGCCAAAACCAATGGAGCAAAGCAGTTTCTCCTGGTGTCGGCCTTGGGGGCAGAAAAGAGTTCAGGGATTTTTTATAATCAGGTAAAAGGTGAAGTGGAAGAAGCAATCAGTGCAATGCGATTTGATACCCTTCATATTTTTAGGCCTTCGCTATTGATGGGGCCCCGCCAAGTGCATCGTGCCGGTGAGGAGGCTGCAAAAGTATTTTATAAACTTTTTGGTTTTTTAATCCCAGCCAAGTACAAGGGTATTGCGTCCATCAAAGTTGGGCGGGCCATGATTAGTTTCGCCAAGGAGAATAGGCAAGGAAAGTTTATTCACGAGTCGGCCGAGCTGCAGGCTTTTTGAAAAATGTATGGAGATAGAAGAAAAGGTAAAGGCAATCAGAGAAGTCTTTGCCGAACTTGACAATCAGATCGCGGCATTTCAATCGGCAACAACCTTGCATTGCAAATGGGGCTGCGGCAAATGTTGTTTCAAACCCGATATTGAAGCAACCATTCTTGAGTTCCTTCCTTTCGCATTTCACCTTCATCAACTTGGTAAGACAGAAGGATGGCTGAATAAATTAAATGAATCCGATTCTTCGATATGCCATATCTTGAATCCCACCCAAGCTACTGCCGGCCTGTGTTCTGAATATGAGCACCGTGGACTTATCTGCCGGCTGTTTGGTTATTCGGCCAGAACAAACAAGTATGGAAAAAAAGAATTGGTCACCTGCCAGGTTATCAAAACTGAGCAAGGCAGTGCTTATGAAAAAACTGTTCAGGAAATTGATGAGGGTTTGCCTGTGCCTGTGATGAACCAGTTTTATATGCGGTTGCACGCGATAGACTTTGAACTGACCCAAACATTTTATCCGATCAATGAGGCCATCAAACGGGCCATAGAAGTGGTGCTTCAGTATTATGCTTATAGGGATTGATGTCACCCAACCCTTCAAGGGTTCGAAACCCTTGAAGGGTTACCCAAGTAGTTGAATAAGCGATTCAGTTAATTTTTTTCTTGTAAACATTTCAATTTCACCTGTCACAATTGAATCACCACTTTGCCACTGTTCATAATATCCAAGCAACACTGTCTTGATTCCCTCATGGTCATTGTGTTCTTTGATCGCCCCGGTTTTTGATTGATGTAAAATATTGGCAGCATCGCCATCCACGGGGCCAATGGCAAGGATAGGCTTGCGCGAAGCTAAGTATTCGAAAAATTTTCCCGGTAAATTTCCGGGCGCAATGGCCGTGTGGGCAAGCACCAACAGTTGAAGATCGGTGCTGCCGTGCATCTTCAACAATTGATCGTGGGGCATTTGATCCAAAAACTTTGTGATGGTTGAAAGCAGAATGTCCTCCTCTACGAATTTTTTAAAGGAGGAATTTACTTTTCCAATAAACTCAATTGTAATGTGGGTGGCAAAATTGGAATCGGATGCGCAAAGTTCTTTAATGGCCTGCATCACCGGCCGGGGGTCGCGCAATTCATCAACAATGCCGACATGCCGGATGGTAAATTTTTCAGTACGGGTATTTTCAATTCCCTGGAAATCATCTTCATCAAAACCATTGGTGATCAAATCCACTTTTCTGCCACTCAGCGCCTCAAACCTTTTTACGTGATACGGTGCAATGGTGAGTACACGATCGGCTGTGGTGAGCACTTTCTTTTCAAGGGCTACATGTTTTCTCCTTGCCAACGAAGTCAGTGAGAGCGTATCCAGCAAATCCCACTCGCTCCACGGGTCTCTAAAGTCGGCAATCCAATAAAGTGCCGGGTTCAATTTTTTTAACTTCAAGCCGATCAGATGGATGCTGTGTGGCGGACCGGTGGTGATTATTTTTTCGATCTTGTTCCTTTTCACAAAGTCAATCAGATATTCCACCGATGGCTTTACCCAAAATATGCGCGCATCGGGAATAAATAAATTGCCCCGTATCCACGAGCTTGTTTTTTGGAAGAATGTTTTTTTTCCGGTTGAGATAAAGTCGGCCTGCTGTGGGTTTTTGTTTCCTGCCAAGGATGATAGTTTAAAGAACATTTGATACGGCTCCCAAATAGGAAAGCGGATAACTTCCACGGAGTTGGGCACATCTTTCATCAGCGATTTGTCTTCCAAGGTGAACGATGGATTCTCGGGAGTAAACACCACCGGTTCCCACCCAGCGCGCACCAAGTATTTTACAAACTTCAACCAACGCTGCACGCCACTTCCCCCGGAAGGGGGCCAATAGTAGGTGACGATCAAGACGCGTTTGTTCATTCAACTAAAATGTAACTGATGGCAAAAGTAAGCAGTAGGCAGTCGGCTGTTGGCAGTTGAGCACTTTTAATTTTTGGGCTATACAACAGCTCTGGCATAGTCAATAATTTCCCCCACCTGGTCCGGTTTGAACCAATGGATTTCAATGTCGCGTTTGAACCACGTAAGTTGCCGCTTGGCATATCTGCGTGAATTTCTTTTCAGCAATCGTATTGCATTTTCTTTATCGTAATTCCCTTCGAGGTAAACAAATATTTCGCGGTAGCCTACAGTTTGCAATGCATTCAGATGACGCAATGGAAAAAATTTTTCAGCTTCCTCAAACAATCCTTTTTCGATCATGGCGTCCATGCGCGCATCAATACGCGCGTTAAGCTGATCACGATCCATTTCAAGCCCAATTTTAACAATCTTGAAATCATGTTTGCGTTTTTCTTTTGTTCTTAATAGGCTTGCCTTCTGGCCCGTTGCTCTGAATAATTCAAGAGCTCTGATAAGGCGGTGTGGATTGTTGATATCAACCTGAGCAAAATAGTCGGGGTCAATTTCTCTTACCTCTTGCTGTAGCCAAGCAAGTCCTTTTGATTCGTACTCGGCAATTATTTGTGCGCGCATCCCTAGTGGAATTTCGGGCATATCATTAAAACCTTCTAGTACAGCTTTTACATACAATCCCGAACCTCCGCACAAAATCAGTATGTCATGCTTTTTAAAGAGAGTATGAATTAGCATGAGCGCATCTCTTCCATACGCACCGGCATCGTACTTCTGATCAATAGAATGTGTGTTGATGAAATGATGTTTAACCCGAACTAATTCTTTGGAGGTGGGTTTGGCTGTGCCTATTTCCAATTCCTTATAAATCTGCCGCGAGTCAGCCGAAATTATCTCGGTCTTGAAATGTTCTGCCAGGAGCAAGGCCACTTCCGTTTTCCCTACGGCCGTGGGGCCGGTAACTACGATCAATGTTTTAGAAGGCATTTTCAAAATTAGTCAAAAGTCCATAGTCGGTAGTCTAATGACCATTGACTAATGCCAAATAAAATAGCATCTTGCAGCACAAAAATTCGCCACTACGAATGATCAAATACACTAATCAATATCTCACCAAACTCGAAGACCTCGTTGCCGAATCGGATTATATACTCCGCTACGAAAAGGGCACCTTCAAATCGGGCTATTGTCTTCTAAAGGAACAGAAGATTATGATCCTCAACAAGTTTTTTACTACCGAGGGAAAGATAAACGCTTTGTTGGATATTTTAAAAATCATTGAATTGGACACCTCTCGGTTTACCGAAAAGAGTTTGAAGTTGTATCAGGAGTTAAATCATGAAGAAGTGAAGAGCTAACTTTATCTAAGGTTAGAATTTATATCTTTGAGTATGCAGGTAGCCACCACCTTTCAACAACCACCCCGCACTTTGCTGGAAGTATTTAAAATGCTTCCTGAGGGCACATGTGCAGAATTAATTGATAACTCCCTTTATATGTCACCAGCACCTACCACTCGCCATCAAGACATTGTTGGAACAATATTCAGCAGTATTCATGTTTACGCAAGGAAAACAAAAATTGGAAAGGTGTTTGTCTCGCCAATTGATGTTTACCTTAACAGTAAGAATGCTTTTCAACCTGATATAGTTTTCATATCCAACGAGAACTTAAGCATCATAAAAGAAAATGGTATTTATGGCGCACCCGATTTGGTTATTGAAATACTTTCTTCCGGCACAGAAAAATTGGATCGCAACCAGAAGAAACTTGCTTATGAGCAAGCTGGTGTAAAGGAATACTGGATTGTAGCTCCTCTTACCAAAGAGAGTACGGGTTATCAACTCACCAAAGGAAAATACACTGAGTTCAAAAAGGAAAAGGGCAAGCTTAGCTCCGCTTTGCTAAATCACGTTTTCAAATTTTAAACTTTTGAAAGTCACCTTTCTTGGCACGGGAACATCGCAGGGCGTACCTCTTATTGGTTGTGCCTGCGAGGTGTGCCGCTCCATGGACTATCGCGACAAGCGGCTGCGCTCCTCGGTTCACCTCGAAGTTTCCGGAAAAAGTTTCGTGATTGATACAGGGCCAGATTTTCGCCAGCAAATGCTAACGGAAAAAATAAACAAGCTCGATGCCGTTATTTTTACGCACGGCCACAAAGACCATATTGCAGGGCTTGACGATGTGAGAGCGTATAATTATCTGCAAAAAGTTGATATGCCGGTGTATGGCACACGCGCTTTGCTTAAGCAACTTGAAATTGAATTTTATTATGCTTTTGATCAGCATAAATATCCGGGCACTCCTCAACTTCAGCTAAATGAAATTACAGATCAAGAATTCGAAGTGGAGGGAATCCGGTTTTTGCCGTTGCCGGTAAATCATTTTAAAATGCCTGTGCTGGGATTTCGCATCAACGATTTTTGCTACATCACCGATGCCAACCAAATTCCCGATTCCACCTTTGAAAAAATGAAGGGCACAAAAGCATTGGTATTGAATGCGCTGCAACGTGAGAAGCACATTTCTCATTTTAACTTAGCCGAAGCACTCGAAGTAGCTGCAAAAGTTGACGCTGGCCAAACATATTTGATCCACGTAAGTCACAAGTTGGGCTTGCACAAACAGGTTGAACAAGAGCTTCCCAATTCTGTAGCGTTGGCGTATGATGGCCTTTGCATCACACTTTGAATCGTGCACAACAATTACTATTTTTTAACTCAACTCAGCAACCAGCTAGGGCAATTGCTCAAGGGCTTTACCTTGGTTTCCTGCTTCAGTCAAAACAAAGACGAGTTGATTATTGAATTCCACGATGGCAACACTTCATTCTTCATCAAAGCCGTGCTAGAGTCTGCCTTCTGTTGCCTGTGTTTCCCCAACGCCTTTAACCGTGCAAAGAAAAACAGCATAGACTTGTTTAATAATGTGTTGATGAAAAAAGTTTTGGGAGTTTATCAATATAAAAATGAAAGAAGTTTTTCCATCGGGTTACAAGATTCCTATTCTTTGCTTTTCAAAATGCACGGCAACCGGTCCAATGTGGTGTTGTTTGAAGGAGAACTCGCAACAGAGCTTTTCAGAAATTATCAGGTGGCCGATAAGGATTTAAAATTGTCGCAACTGGATCGCGCGATTGACTGGAGCCGGCCTGCTTTTGAGCAGCATAAAGAAAAATTATCTTCACTGTATTTCACCTTTGGCAAATGGGCTTGGCAATGGCTTGAAGAAAAAGGTTTTAAAATCCACAGCAGTGAAACGCAATGGGAAGAGATCAATCAACTGAAAACCACTCTCGAAAATCCTACCTATTATATTGTTGACGAAAACGGAATCTTGGTTTTTTCTTTACTCCCTTTCGGGGAAATAGTAAAAACTTTTTCCGATCCCATTTCTGCTATCAATGAGTTTTACTTTTCACATTCCGTTACCGGAACTCTAAATTTAGAGAAGGCAATCATCCGCAAGAAATTAAATGATCAGATCAAAGCCGGGAATAATTACATCCATAAAAACCAAACGAAGTTAGATTCATTGGTGAACGACCACCACTATCAGCTGTGGGCCGATTTGATTATGGCACACATGCACGAGATGAAAACCGGCATGGAAAGCATTCAGTTAAATAGCTTCTATGACACTACGCTGGTTGAAATTAAGTTGAGAAAAGAATTGAACCCTCAAAAAAATGCTGAGGTGTTTT
>JAYVAI010000202.1:0-4309 GCA_043751075.1 Cyclobacteriaceae bacterium
GGTTTGAATTTTAAAACCGTATAACCAACCGCGCCCCACTTCCATAAAATTGAAACTCGGGTTTCAATCTTGAAGTTTTGCCCTTGTTATAAAAATCCAGGGCGTGCATAGTGTGATCACGAAACGCGCGGTTAAAAGGTATTGAAGCAAGCAGCAACCCTACTCCGCCAGCAGCAAGCCCCCACTCGGGGTTGCCTCCTGCTATGGCGGTGCCCAACGGAATGGCAATCAACAATCCACCGGCAAAGCCAATGGCACCGGCAGCCGAATTATTCTTTTTCGCCAGCTTCATTTCAGTATAGGCTTCAGCATTTTCTTTTACAATGTCGAGCACTTGGTTTAGACTAAGCACGACAGTGTCCCTTTCAAAACGCACCCCACCAAAAGTTTTGTAAACTTTTATTTCTTGCGCCACCGCTGTGCAAGAACAAAATAAAATAACGAAAGAAAGGAGGTGTGATTTTTTCATTCCTTAGATTCAAGTGACAAATGCAACTTTTTGGTGAACGAATTTACGAAGTTAAATCTTTTTCTGGGCCTGTTGTTCAATTCTTCTTGGACGTACTGGACAAACTCATCTGTCAGCTCATCAAATTTTTGGGACTTGGGGATGTATTGCCGTATCAGCCCATTCAAGTTTTCGTTTGCGCCACGTTCCCAGCTGTGATATGGCCGGGCGAAATAAAAGTCTATGTTCAATTCACTGCTGATGGTTTTGTGCATGGCAAATTCCTTTCCGTTGTCTGCTGTAATGGTGTGCAGGTTTGGTTTCCAATCCTGCAGCAATTCTATGGCAGCTTCCTTGACGGGCATGGCCTCTTTTGATTTTACTTTTTTCATGCGTAGCAAACCGGTAGCCCTGTCGTTGATGGTTACGATTGCTCCCTGATGGTTTTTGCCTATGATGGTGTCTATCTCCAAATCCCCGAACCGTTCTTTCTGTTCCACTTCCGCAGGGCGGTGCTCAATGGATATGCGGTCTCTGATTATACCCCTTGAATCCTTGCTGCTGCCACTTTTTCGATACCTTTTCCGCTTGTTGCGCAAGTGCGTAAAGAGTTGTCCCTTTTGCTTTTTGTCCGTCCAAACATGCTGGTATATCCGCTCCACCGAGACACATGCCGTGCCTGCCTTTTTGCATTCCCCTACAATTTGCTCGGGGCTTAATTTATCGGCCAGCCTTGCCTCTGCCATGTCTTTGATGGACGAAGTAAAGCGGATGTGCTTGGGCTTTTCTTCCAAACGCGCCTTGTATTTTCGATGGGCAAGGCCATGGGAATAATCCCCGTTCCGCTCATCTGAATTTCGGATCAGCTCCCGGCTGATTACGGATTTGTCTTTCCCGATCACATCAGCGATGGTTATTTGATTGTATCCGTATTCCTTCATGACACTGATTGTGCACCTTTGCTTTTCGGTTAGATGACTCATTATTGACAACTTTAGACCAGGAGGCAATATGACAATTTATCCATTCAAGGGAGGGGGCTTAATTGCCCTTTCCTCTGAAAAAATTTCTTGATATATCACTTCCCGAAAAGTTGCATTTGTTACTTGAATCTAAGAATCATAACTTTCATAATCTTCCGAATCTTCAAAAACGATAGAATTATTTGTTAAAACTGTGTCAGAAACCACAACAGTATCAGACTTTTTCCCCTCGAATAGTGGAAGAAGTTCACCAATGATAAACTTTGCCTCTACCGGGATCTTATCTAAACATGGATTGGGCTCCGGGTCACCGCCACAACCACTCAGTTGAATCAGCCCAACACCAACCGCCAACAACACAATTGCAATAAAAGCCTGTTTCATTTTTCTTTCTCTATTATTTCAACCCTTTTCTTCAACTCCTCATTCTCTTTCTTCAACTCAATCATATATAAAGTTAACGGTGAAAGGCAAACTAAAAATAATATTTGGTGAAACACTTAAAGAACTGAGGACACAAAAAAGCCTCACACAGCAACAGCTTGCCGACTACACTGGCATGGACAGGGCTTACATCTCAGAACTGGAACGCGGCCTGCTGCTGCCTTCATTAGAAACATTTTTTAAACTGGCCTACGAACTAAAAATAAAACCCCGCGACCTGGCCGATAAAATTGACCAGAAACTAAAACAATAATCCTTTACTTTTGCGGTCACTATTTTCTTAAAAAATTATGTCCGCCAATACCATCATCCTCTACGGCTCGTACGGCTACACAGGAAAAATAATTGCCCACGAGTGCAAAGCAAAAAACCTCAACGTAATTATCGCTGGGCGCAATAGCGAACAACTAAAAAAGCAATCAACTGAAACCGGCTATCCGTTTGAAGTGGTAGATGTTTCTGATACAGCTGTATTAAAAAATCTTTTGAAAAAAGGTGCCGTGGTCATTCACTGCGGTGGCCCATTCCAGTACACAGCCAAAGCGATGGCCGATGCCTGCCTTGAAACAAAAACACATTACACCGACATCACAGGCGAATATCCGGTGTTTGAACTGTTGGCAGGCTACGATCAAAAAGGAAAAGACGCAGGCATCACCATCATGCCGGGCACTGGCTTTGATGTAGTGCCCACCGATTGCCTGGCACTTCATTTGAAAAACCGGTTGCCCTCGGCCACACATCTTCAGTTGGCGTTCACCATGTCGAAGGGAGGGCTTTCGCGGGGCACATCCAAGACCATGACCGAGGGCCTTGGCAATGGAAGTATGATACGCAAAGACGGAAAACTTACTCTCATCAATCTGGGCGAAAAAGTTTTAGAGGTTGACTTTGGATCGTTCAAGTCACCGACCTTAAATATTCCGTGGGGAGATATTTCAACTGCGTGGCGAAGCACGGGCATCCCCAACATAGAAGTTTATACTGGGGCAACGGACAAGATGATAAGGAGCGCCAGGATGAGCAAATACTTCAACTGGTTGCTGCGCCAGCGATGGGTGAAAAATTATATGCTAAAGAAAATTGATAGCAAGCCCTCGGGCCCCAGCGAAGAAAAAAGAAACACAGGCCGCAGTTTTCTGTGGGGAAAGGTGTGGGATGGCAACGGGAAGATTGCTGAAAGCCGCCTTGAAACGGTTAGTGGTTATACGCTCACAGCAAAAACGGCTGTGCTGATTGCAGAAAAAATCTTGAAAGGAAATTTTAAAACTGGCTACCAAACTCCGGCCATGGCGTATGGGGCCGATTTGATTATGGAAATTGAAAAAACAAGCAGGAAGGATTTGTAAAATCTATCCTTGAATTTTTCTCTGCGATACTTTGCGACTCTGCGGTTATGCATCAATGGGTTTCCCCAACCTTGTCCAACCTCAACGCAAACAAAAACGGCCACCGCTTGCCGGTAACGAGCAAGAGCCCACTTTTCTTTTCATACGCAATTCCATTGAGCACATCGGCATTGGGATTTTTTTGATTGGCTTCCCGTGCAAGCTCGGCCAAGTTCAACCTGCCCACTACATAGCCATTCGATAAATCAATTTTCACTACCTCATTGGTCATCCATCGGTTTGCAAACAAATACCCATCAATAAATTCAAGTTCATTTAGTTTATCAATCTGACTTAAGTTTTGCGTAACGCGCAATTCCGAAACTTGCTTTAAGGTTGCCGTATCCAGAAAATGGAGCTTGTCTGTGCCATCGCTTACAATTAGGTTTTTTCCATTGTGGGTTATGCCCCATCCCGGATAGTCGTATTCAAACTCTTTTATCTTTTCAAAAGTGTCAATGTCATAAACAAAACCCTTTTTGTTTTTCCAGGTAAGCTGATAAATTTTTTTGTTAAGGATGGTGATCCCTTCGCCAAAATACTGTTTGGCCAACACTACTTTTTTGTCTTGCTTGCCCGTGGCCAGTTCCACTTCGGCAATCCACGATGACCCTTCCTGGCCGGTGCTTTCAAAAAGCCTTCCGTATTCAATCACCAACCCTTGTGTGAAAGCCGAAGTATCGTGAGGAAAAATTTTGACCACTGAATATGGAATCGCCTTTATTTCACTTTCTGTTTTGAGCGGCCCGCAGGAGGAAACCAAAAATAATAATAGTGCCGACACAGGCAACGTGCCCATAAACGAATGCTTACTTTTTATTGGATGAGTTATCATGGAATGCGATTTTTTATACAAGATTACCAAAGTGATTTTTTAAATCCCAATGCAAACCCGATTTCAGATAAAACCCTGCCCCGCCTTTCGCTTACAGATTCACAGATTTTTATCTAGCATCCAATAACTTTTAATCTGTGGCCAAACAAAAATTGTGCGTATGTCCACTTAAATATGATACACCCACTCTTTATACTGGCCGTCAAGCGGA
>JAYVAI010000203.1:0-1641 GCA_043751075.1 Cyclobacteriaceae bacterium
GCGAGCCGCTTTTCCTTATTAATGACCAATGTTAAAAAGCAAAAGTAATGATATTGTTTTATGCCCTACCTTGAACCTTGAACCCTGAACCTAAATTAAATTTGCTATGAAAAGAATGGATCTTCTGATGATCACTGCGCTTCTTTTTTGCTGCACCGAAAAAAAGCCGGCAGACCGCATGACCGATGAGCAACTGCGAAGCTATGCCGATGAACTGGCACACACCAACATCATCACCGATGGCCATGTGGATTTACCCTATCGCCTGAGGATGAAAAACTTTCGCCCTGAGCGCGAGTACATGAGCATTCCGGTGTCCACCACGGAGGGAGATTTTGACTATGAGCGCGCAAAAAAGGGCGGGCTTAGCGCACCGTTCATGTCCATTTACATTCCTTCATCCTACCAACAGCAACCCGACTTTGGCAAAGCATTGGCCGACTCGCTGATCAACATGATACGCACCATTGCTGAGCAAATACCCGATAAGTTTGCCCTGGCCAACTCGACCACCGAAGTGGAAGCAAACTTCAAGGCCGGAAAAATTTCCTTGCCGATGGGCATGGAAAATGGCGCACCCATTGGCAACGACCTGGCCAACGTAAAATATTTTCACGGCCGGGGCATTCGCTACATCACGCTCACACACGCCAAAGACAATCAAATCTGCGATTCTTCTTATGACACCACACGCACCTGGAACGGCCTGAGCCCGTTTGGCGAGCAAGTAGTGAAAGAGATGAACCGCACCGGCATCATGGTGGACATTTCGCACGTGTCGGACAGTACATTTTTTGATGTGATGAAAATAACCAACACACCTGTGATTGCATCGCACTCCTCATGCCGCGCATTTACCCCTGGCTTTCAGCGGAACATGAATGATGCGATGATAAAAAAATTGGGCGAGAATGGTGGCGTGATCCAGATCAATTTCGGTTCTGCGTTTCTCGATTCAACGGTGCGGGCAGGAAATGAAATCAACCGCAAAAAACTGAAAACAATTTTGGATGAAAAAGGACTGAAGCCCAACGACTCGCTGGCAAAACCTGTGATCGAACAGTTTCAAAAAGAAAACCCATCGCTGTTTGCCGATGTGGAAATTGTTGCCAACCATATTGACCACGTGGTGAAACTGGCGGGCGTTGACTACGTGGGCATAGGCTCCGACTTTGATGGCGTGGGCGACAGCCTGCCCACGGGTTTGAAAGATGTGTCGCAATATCCCAACCTGATTTATGCGTTACTGAAACGCGGCTACAGCGAAGAAGACATTGCAAAGATATGTTACAAAAATGTGTGGCGCGTGTGGAATAAAGTGGAGGGGGTGGCCAAGGGACAATGAACACCGTGAAGAGTGTATTGATAAATTTATTTTGCATCATTGACAACTTTAACTGCGGGTTTGCCAATTGACATTAGTGAAGTGTCCGTTTATTCCCGTACTACGCTCGTATTTCGTTGCCAATATTGAGAGCGTGTTCAAGCTGTTCAAAATCATACGTGTGGGCTGTAACAATTTTTGTTTTCCCATTTTCAACCAGAGTAATATTCCTCACATCTTTTTGCAACGCTGGCAAATCCTCTTCCAAAACATTTTTAAAATATTTTATACACTCCTCGTTGTGAGTAGTCATGAAA
>JAYVAI010000204.1:0-4295 GCA_043751075.1 Cyclobacteriaceae bacterium
GGGCATTTCTTGTAGCCATGCAATCCGCAAGGACGGCAATCAAGATTTTCTTTGCTTTGAACAATGTGTGAATTATCTGAGAGCGGGCCAAATCCAAACGATGGAACGGTTGAACAAAACACTGCAGTAACGGGAGCATTCATGGCCGAGGCGATGTGCATCGGTGCCGAATCATTAACGAAATTCATCTGTGCGCCCTTCATCAACGCAGCCGATTCAAGAAAACTAAGTTGACCCGCCAAATTCACAACGTGCTTGTGTTGCGTGTTTGCTTTTATGCTTTCGCAAACGGGTTGATCGGATGGCGCGCCCAATAAATAAACCTTCTCCACTTTATCGGATATCGAATTTAAAAATCCGATCCATTGGTTGGATGGAAATTGTTTGGTGAACCAAACTGAAGTAGGTGCCACACAAATATATCGGTCAGTTTGATAGGCTTTAACTTTTTCAAAATCACTTACGGAAGGATAGAGCCGGGGAAGCTCTTTGTTTTTGTCAGTGAGAAATTCAATCAGCTTTTGGTTGCGGTCTGTTTCATGCAGGGCCGAGGCCAGGTCGTGCTTGGCGCGATGCGTGAATAAAAAAGACCAAGGGTTCTTATCAAATCCCGATTTCACTTTGGCACCTGACAAAGCTGTGATCATTCCCGAACTGGCAAAGCGATGGGCGTTTACCACGCAGGCGTATTTCCTTTTACGCACGTAGGAAGTAATCTTAAACAGGTTCTTGATTTTGCCTTTCTTCTTGTCCCAAACAATCACTTCGCGCACATTCGGATTTCCCGCCAGCAAGGTTTCATTTCCTTTGCGCAGTAGAAAGTCAATGGATGAATGTGGATAGCATTTTCTGATTTTCTCAATAAGTGCTGTGGCCAAAATCACATCGCCAATAAAAGCAGTTTGTATGATGAGGAAAGAATGATACGCTGCCACGATAACCTAAAACTTTGCCTTGTAATATTTCAACGCTTTGTTGACAATACCCAAAGCCACTTGTTTGCTTTGAAAGTCAGGCACGGTTACCGTTTTGTTTTCAAGTTTCTTATAGCTTTCAAAAAACTCTTTCAATTCCAATTTGAAGTGGGCAGCCAGCTCACCAATGTCGCTCAAGTGTTTTGTGTTTGCATCATTTTCGGCAACGGCCAAAATTTTATCGTCTTCCAATCCTGTATCGATCATGCGCATAACACCAATAACGCGGCAGGGCACCAGGCACAGTGGCACGATGGGTTCGCGGCACAAAATCATGATATCCAACGGGTCGAGGTCCTCGCCAAGCGATTGAGGAATGAAACCGTAGTTGGCAGGATATATTACAGAAGAATACAAAACCCTGTCGAGCTTGAGCAGGCCAGTCTCTTTGTCCACTTCGTATTTCGTGCGCATGCCAGCCGAAATTTCAATGATGCCATTGATGAACTCGGGAGGGTTTGCTCCGGGTGATGCTTCGTGCCAGGGGTGTTTGATCATGGGGGAATTAGGAGTTAGGAGAAGAAGTCAGAATATAGGAGTTAGTAGTTAGTAGTTAGGAGAAGTCAGAATTTAGAAGTCAGAAGTCAGAATATAGGAGTTAGGAGATAGGAGTTAGAATTTAGAAGTCAGAAGTCAGAAGTCAGAATTTTGGGTTTGAAATTGAAATTTTTACTTCCCCTCCCCTATTTTAAAGCCAAGTGAACGTCTCGTCTTTGTTTCTTTGATTTCGAATTCAGCAACGTCTTGTAGGATAATAGTCTCCATTAGTTCTTTGGTGCGCTCTTCCTTTTTCATAGAAGCCAAGCGGAGATGTTGGTTCTTTACTGCTTCCCCAACTACCTGACGGACGGTGCGTGCGTTGCCAAAATTTTTATCTCTCCCCACGTAAATAAATTCAAAATAATTTTTCAAGTGTGCCTGCGTGGCTTCATCAGGCTTTACATCTTCTTTATCAAAAATAGAAAGTGCAATAGCGAACATCTCATCGGGAGAATAATCTTCAAAGTAAAAATTCTTATCAAAGCGCGACCGCAATCCTGGATTGGACGAAATGAACTCATGCATATTGTCGGTATAGCCGGCTACAATCACCCCTATCTTGCCGCGGTTGTCTTCCATCCGCTTCAGTATTACCTGAATTGACTCTCCACCAAAATCATGTTGCGAACCGCTTCCATTGGCGAGGGAATAGGCTTCGTCTATGAAGAGGATGCCGCCCATTGCTTCATTTATTTTGTCGCCCGTCTTGATAGCAGTTTGTCCTACATATCCGGCCACCAATCCTTCGCGGTCAACTTCCACCAGATGACCTTTTTCAAGTATGCCTAATCCCTTGTAAATCTTTGCAAGAATTCTTGCCACCGTGGTTTTGCCTGTGCCAGGATTTCCCGTGAACACGGTATGAAGGCTAAATTTGTTCAGTATGTCTTTTCCGGTTTCCTGATAGAAGCGAACAAGTTTTACCAATTCGTTCACTTCATTTTTGATATTGCTCATGCCGGTGAGCGCGTTCAACTCGGCCAGGCTTTCATTCAATAGATCGTCCATGTTTTTGTTTGCACCGGAAACAGGCTTGGCAATTTGTTTGGTAATATCCGAGCCCGCCACAACAGGCACATCGCCTGCTTCAAACACAGTGCCCACATCAAACGGAACCGTGGCAATCAATGTGTCCATAAAAACGATGTCCAATGTATAGCTATCGTCCTTCCAAATGCCGGGCGTATCAAGGCCCCAACCTGTTGATGCGGAATACGGGATTTCTGCTGTGGCGGCTGGTATAAATTTCAATACCGACTGCCTTCCTTTGGTCTGGCCGGCACTATCATAAAAATTGAAAAATATTTCTGCTAAATAATCTTTTGGTGTTTTGTTTTTAAAATTGAACTCAACCCACACAAACCGCGTTTCGCTTTGGCTAAATTTTTTCAAATACTTTTTCTCGGCAAGTGAACCCGCCAGCTTATCGCCTTCAAATAATTTTATGGATTCGATATCAAAATAGGGATTGCTGCCCACCTCGGTAGCACCCACATCTTCCAGATAAAACTCGGTTTCTCCAACTTTAACCTCATCAATAAATGCTTCCCACATATAAATCCCTTTGAACCAATAGGCACCCGGTGTTGCGTTGCCCCATGCCTGCCGAATGTAAACCACGTTTTCATCCTTCAGTATATTTCTTTTCTGTTCTAAGTTGCAAAGCTCAGTCTTCTGACTTCCTGCCACGTGAAAACATTTCATGCGAAAGGAGGCTTCCCAATCTGCTTCATCAAAAAGTTTGTTAAAAAAAGAAAACTCCACCCGCATGAAGGAGGTCTCAATGCGATCGTAAACCTTGCGGTACTTTTTTGTTGCATCCGACATCCATTCGTCTGACGAATGTACCTTCAACTCCCTGAATTTGTATTTGACAGGAGTTTTCGAGGCCGGCCCATCGGGCTGACCTTTCAGTTCGGGTTCTTGATGCTTGTTATTTTCGGGGGAATCCATAGGGAAGATTTATTTCAACTAAAGTAACAAATAAATCTGTGAAGTGTGAAAGTCATTCAATTGGGGCTGACTAAAAAGTCGCTTCTGTCATCGCGGCCTTGAGCCGCGATCTCGTTTTTGTTGTGCGACTTTGGGATACCGGGTCAAAGCCCGGTATGACACTTCGATCCAATTGCGACTTTTTAGTCAGCCCCAACCAAGATCAATCCTTCTTATCCCCATCCTCCTCTTTCTTCTTCTTCTCCTTTTTCACGCTTACCTTATCGCCTTCTTTTAAGCGTTTTGAAACAACCAAAAAGGGGCCGGTGATAACTTCTACGCTATCCGTCAATCCAGAAATGATTTCAATGTTGTCGTAATCGCTGATACCGGTTTTTACTTCTCTCATTTTAGCTTCACCATTTTCATTTACAAACACAACCACTTTGTCTTCCTTCTTCACCACCTTGGGCTTGCTGGAATCAGTCACCGTCCTTGCTTCGTCATCATCATCGTTAGATTTTTCTTTATTCTTTTCTTCATCAGGGTTGCGGGTGGTTACGGCTGCCAACGGAACGGAGAGCACATTTTCTTTTCGGGTAGTAACAATATCCACGCTGGCTGTCATGCCTGGGCGGAATGGATAACGGTTTCCTTCCTTTATCAAATCTTCATACGAAGATTGTAAAATAAGGATGCGCACTTCAAACTCGGTGATGGCATCGCTCGATTGCTTATCGCGTGCCGTGTTGGCAATGTTGGTGACAATGCCTTTAAATTGCTTGCCTATGTTTCCATACGCGTCCACATCAATGATTACCGAGTCGCTGTAATGCACGCGCACGATGT
>JAYVAI010000205.1:0-1639 GCA_043751075.1 Cyclobacteriaceae bacterium
TACCACTCGGGCCGATCAGAAAATCAAAAAATCTGAAACATCCATAAATCTGGAGTTGGTAAAAACGCGCGACATCGCTGAGGAATTGGGCAAACTAAAGAAAAAACAATTCGTGGTGGGCTTTGCGCTGGAAACAGAAAACGAAAAAATAAATGCGCAGAAAAAGATAGCCTCGAAAAATTTCGATCTGATTGTTTTAAACTCATTGAACGATGCAGGTGCTGGCTTTGGCCACGACACCAACAAAATCACCCTTATTGATAAAAAAAACCAAGCCACAGAATTTATTTTGAAATCGAAGAAAGAAGTAGCTGCCGACATCGTTAATGCTATACTTTTACACACCCATGCGTAAGCCTCTTATCATTATAACTTTCTTATTATTCGGTTTCGCAGCCGCAGGCCAGGAGCTGAATTTTAAGGTTTCCATAAACGCAGAGCAAATACAAACCAGTGAGCAGGCATTGTTTAAAGATATGGAAAGGGCCCTCGCCAATTTTTTGAACACGCGCAAGTGGACTTCTGATTCCTATGGCAACCAGGAGAAAATAAATTGCAATCTTTTTCTGAACATCACCAAGATGCCATCCATTGGAAACTTTGCGGCCAATGCACGGATAACTGCAGCAAGGCCAATATACAACAGCAATTATCAAACGGTATTGCTGGATTTTGCCGACCGTGAATGGGAATTTGAATATGTAGAATCACTTCCCTTGGAATACAATGACAACGGCTATACCACCAACCTCACTTCCATGCTTGCATTTTATGCATACATTATATTGAGTTTTGACTATGACTCGTTTAGTGAAATGGGGGGCAACCCGTATGTTCAAAGAGCACTGACGGTGGTGAACAATGCGCAATCTTCAAACCGCATAGGATGGGATGGGCTCAGCAGCACCCGAAACCGGTACGCATTAGTTGAGAACCTAAACAACCCACAGATGGTTGACCTGCGAAAAAATATTTACAGCTATCACCGCCTCGCATTGGATTCGTTCGACAAGACACCCGATCAAAGCAGGGAGGTTGTATTGGAGGTGTTAAAAAATGTAAAGAAAGTGTGGACTATCTATCCCAATTCAATTTTTGTTATTTCCTTTTTCGATACGAAGGCCACTGAACTGGTGAACATATTTTCGGAAGGGAGTTTGCCAGTACGGAGAGAGGCTTACGACATATTGATCTCCATCGACCCCAAACGGAACATTTATCAAAAAATCATCTCCAACTAAGTAATTTTCTGCACTTAGTTCTTAATTTACAATTCCATTTTATTCACCGATGCTCACTCATCTGATCATTAAAAACTATGCCCTGATCAAACACCTGGAGTTGTCCCCCTCGCCCAGGCTCAATGTGATAACAGGCGAAACCGGTGCGGGCAAATCCATTATGTTGGGGGCCATCGGCCTTTTGCTGGGAAACCGTGCCGACACAAAAACCCTGTGGGATGAAAACGAAAAATGTGTCACAGAAGGAACGTTTGATCTCTCCGCTTACAAGCTCAAAGAATTATTTGAATCGGAAGACTTGGACTATCAAAGTCAAACTACCATCAGAAGGGAAATAAACCCCAACGGTAAAAGCCGCGCCTTTGTAAACGACACACCCGTTACGCTTGAAGTCATGC
>JAYVAI010000206.1:0-4282 GCA_043751075.1 Cyclobacteriaceae bacterium
TTTTAGAATCGCCAAAGGAGAACACGTCAGTTTCCGAAACGGTTGATTTCAGTTTGGCAGCCAGAAAGGCAACACCCAGCGTGGTGTATATCAACAGCATTTCTCAAGGAAGCCCCGGCTATTCTCATTGGGATTTTCTCTTCGGAGGAAGCAGTTCACAAACGCAGGTGAGTTCCGGATCAGGTGTTATTTTCACAAGCGATGGCTTCATTGTTACCAACAACCACGTGATCGAATCCGCGGAAAGGATACAAGTGCTGTACAACAAAAAATCGTATGAGGCCGAGCTTATCGGAACAGATCCATCCACCGACCTGGCCGTGTTGAAAATAAAAGAGACCAACCTTCCTGCGGTTACACTCGGAAGTTCAAAAAATCTTTCTGTGGGCGAGTGGGTGATTGCAGTGGGCAATCCTTTTTCACTTTCTTCCACGGTAACAGCCGGTATTGTAAGCGCCAAAGGACGAAAGATCAATGTGGTTGATGCGCGCTTTCCCATCGAATCATTTATTCAAACCGATGCGGCCATCAATCCTGGCAACAGCGGTGGTGCGCTGGTAAATAAAAATGGTGACCTGGTAGGGATAAACACGGCCATACTTTCGCGCACCGGATCTTATACGGGCTATGCCTTTGCTGTGCCTGTGGACATTGCAAAGAAAGTAGTTGAAGATTTGATCAAGCACGGGGTTCCGCAAAAAGCAATTTTTGGTGGCGATGTGATTGAATATGATTTTCAAAATGCACAGAAGTATGACCTCAATACAGAGGTGAAAGAATTTAAAGGTGTTTTGATTGGCAAAATTGACCGGGCCGGAGCGGCAGACGATGCAGGCTTACAGGAAGGTGACATCATCACAAAAATCAACAACATAGAGATCAACAGCGAAAGTGCATTTGAAGAAGAGTTGAGCTATAGGTATCCGGGCGATAAAGTCACGGTGGCTTTTTCGAGGAACAACAAACCAAGTACAACCACAGTAACTCTCTTAAATAAAAACGGAGACACCAGTTTGGTGAAACGAAAAATAGTTGTGGACACCAACACGGTGGGCGCAAGCCTTGAATCGGTGGACTATGGAGTTAAAGTGTTCAAAATAAAAGACGGTATATTTAAGAGGCTGGGCCTACAAGAGAATTTTACCATTGTGTATATCAACCGGCAGCGTGTGAAAGATCCGCAGGACGTGATCGAGTTCTTTGGCAAATTTAAAGGCCGCGTGTATATGGTGGGCATCAACAGTTCAAAGCAGGAAGTTCCGCTTTCGTTTTATCTTGAATAAGATGACAATTTTGTGTTTGGGACTAAAGTCCCTTGAAATTTTACTGTCAATTGCCACGGGCTTAAGCCTGCCTGTCTGGTAGGCAGGCCCGTGGCAATTGAACGCCTTTAGCAAGTGGGCTTCCTGCCCGATCGCTTGGCAGGCGGGTAGCCCAAACTATGGTTGCAAAACCCTATCTAATCAAATTTATCACTTGTGATTTTCTCCCATCAAATTATGCAATGGAAATTTCTGTTGCATAATTCCGATTAAGCAAGAGTTGCTCAGGAAGCCGTCATGCGCGACTTGAACTTCTTGGTAAGATCTTCCACGCTGTTTTTAAAATTGGCATCGGTCTTCATCATGTCTTCCACCGATTCAAGTGCGTGTATCACCGTGCTGTGGTCGCGCCCGCCAAAATTTTCACCTATAAGGGCCAACGTAAGTTGTGTGTAGCGCTTGCAGAAATACATGGCCGTTTGGCGCGGTATCACGATCTCGCGTTTTTTCAGTTTGCCTTTCATCAGCTCCAACTCCACTTTAAAATAATCGGCCACGGTTTTCTGTATGTAATCCACACTTACATCCGACTGGATTTCCTTCACAATATTTTTCAATACTTCCTTGGCCAATTCCAGGTCAATATCTTTTTTCAGCAGCGTGGCATGAAACAACATGGAGTTCAGCACGCCTTCCATGTCGCGCAGGTTGGTGTCCACACTATAGGCTAAGTATTCGGCCACTTCCGTGGGAATATCGATCCCATCGGATTCCATCTTGTTGTGTATGATGGCTAATTTTGTTTCGAAGTCAGGCTCTTGAAGATCGGCCGTGAGCCCCCATTTAAACCGCGAGAGCAATCGCTCCTGAAATCCTTTCAAATCTCTGGGAGGGCAATCGCTGGTCATGATGATTTGTTTGCCCGATTGATGCAGCTGGTTGAAAATATGGAAAAACATTTCCTGTGTTTTTTCGCGGCCTGCCAAAAACTGTACGTCATCCAAGATCAATAAGTCAACTTGCAGATAATAATTTTGAAACTCCTGGATTTTGTGGTTTTGCAAAGCGTTCAGGAACTGGCTGGTAAAATCATTTTGATCGATGTACAAAACAATTTTTTCGGGCAGGTTGCGCTTTATTTCATTTCCTATTGCTTGCACCAGGTGGGTTTTGCCCACGCCCACGCCACCATATAACATGAGCGGGTTGAATGAAGTAACCCCTGGCTTCTTCGCCACAGCCACACCGGCCGAGCGGGCAAGCCTATTGCAATCGCCTTCCACAAAATTATCGAAAGTATAATTGGGGTTGAGCCGTGAATTGACAGTTTGTGGGTTAAGAGCTTTAAAGCTGAATGGCGAATAATCTTCTAATGCCGCATTGCCGTTCGCAGCTTGTGAGGCATGGCGCTTCGTTCCGTTTCCATTGGGGTAGTTCACCATCAGCGGAGGATTTTTGTGATTGCCGCTGTCCACCACTACGGAATATTCAAGCCTGCCTTTTGCACCCAGTACCTGATGGATGGCTTTTTTGAGCACAGGCACATAATGTTCTTCAAGCCATTCGTAGAAAAATTGAGAAGGCACTTGTATGGTAAGCACATTGTCTTCGCTCTTAAGCGGGTTTATGGGTTTAAACCACGTGTTGAAATTTTGCTCGTCAACTTCCTGTCTAATTACTCCAAGACAATCAGTCCAAACATTTGAGAAGTCCGTTACCATTTAAAAAGCTTACCGTTTTCTGTGAATTGCCATTTAATTTTTGGCGGGAGACAAAGGTGTAAAAAAATAGAAGAACTAAAAATAAAATCAATCTTGCTTTTAATTAAATATTTTATTGTGAAAAACATTGGTAAAATCTAAAAAAAATTGCTTTACTCACAACTAAAATTCAACTTGAATGTTGCATTTCAATCGAATCCATGAGTTCCAGCACTTCTGAAAACACACCCACCTTTCCGTTTCCGTTTCCTTCCTTTAAGGATTGGTTGAAAATTGCGAGCCAGGAACTGGATGGGGCCGATCCGATGGAGAAGCTGAAATCCCACAAAGGGAATCTTGAAATACTTCCTTTCTATTGTGCACCATCAGACGACCACGAAATAAACATAAGGTTGAAACCGTCTCCTGATCCTTACTACGGGGCAAGGAGTTGGATAAATGCCCCAAGGATATTAATATCGAAGGAGAAAGACGCAAATGAAATCGCACTTGCCTATTTAAACTCTGGTGCCGATGGTATTTTGTTTGATTGCCGGTCGGATGAAATAAATATAACCGCGCTCCTGGATAAAATCGACCTCGCTCATTGTTCGGTTTTTTTTCTGGTGGATAAAGCAGGTGACAAATGGTTGCAAAATTATTTTTCATTCGCGCAAAAGGATTTCCCCAATAAGGAAATTTCAGGTGGTGTATTCTGGCGTAACAATCCCCCCCACGCTTATGAAACAATGAAACGATTTGATCAGTGGCCAAAATTCCATGCTATCGGGATAGTGGTGCCATCACAAAATCTGGCCTCGGATGAAGTGGCGGATTCATTGTTCCAAGCGGTTCAACTCATCCACTCTTGCACGGACAGGGGCATGCATGCCGATTTGATCATCAACCAACTTTCGTTTTCTGTTTCGATGGGAACAGATTTTTTTCTGGAGATTGCCAAAATAAAATCACTTCGAAATTTGTGGCACCAAGTTGCCGCTGCGTATGGGGCAGCAAATCCAGCCCCGCTTCATATACACGCAACATCAAAAGCGTGGGTGAATGAATCGCATCAACCTCATAGCTCCATGATCAAATCCACCACGGCTGCCATGGCGGCCATTGCCGGTGGCTGCAACAGTTTGACCATTGAGCCCGAAGGGGAAGCCGATGCCATGATGGGCCGAGTGGCACGCAATGTTTCTTCCATACTTCGCGAAGAATCGCATTTTTCAAAAGTGGCAGACCCAACAGCTGGTTCGTATTTTATAGATTTGCTTGTGCACCAACTTTCAGAAAAAGCATGGGCAACATTTCAAT
>JAYVAI010000207.1:0-11646 GCA_043751075.1 Cyclobacteriaceae bacterium
TAAAGTTTTCCATTGGAGCCTTTTATCAGGTCTCCATAGGGATAAGCTCCTGTTGCCAATGAAAAATCCATTTTCTTGGTAAGGGCATTTGTGAGAGGGTCGTACTCAAATAATATCCCCGCATCATTGGTTCCTCCACTGTATGTCATCGCATACAATTTTGAATTAGATGCCAGGGTAAGACTACCATTGGGTTTGGCACCATTGGTGGTGCCCGCAAAACCCACCTTCCTGATATAGCTATTGGTGCCTGGGTTATATTCAAATAATACTCCTAAACCATTGGCTCCCCCATTAGGTGTCATACCGTACAATCTTCCGTTGGAAAACTGGGTAAGGCTACCCGTGGGGAGCGATCCGCTTGGGGCTAAATTGAAATCTATTTTTCTGGAATAGGCACCGGTGGAAGGAATGTATTCAAATATAACCCCTTGATCATTGGCTCCTCCAAAGGAAGTCATCCCGTACAGTTTTCCATTGGAGGACTGCATGAGGCTACCAACAGGTTTGTTTCCACTTCCCCCTAAATTGAAATTTCTCTTTCGGGTATAGGTAAGGGCAACGGGATCATATTCAAACAGAACACCAATATTATTGGAGCCTCCAATGCCTGTTACTCCATAAAACTTTCCATTGAATAAGGTAAGACTGCCATCTGGGTTAGCTCCATTTGATCCGTTGAAATCAACTTTCTTAGTATAAATGTTTGTAGCCGGGTCGTATTCAAACACTACTCCTTTGTCGCTAACACCGCCAGTATGTGTCATACCATACAAGGTATTGGTGTTGATATTTTCTGTAAGTCCTCCTTTAGGATTGGCTCCGTTCGCTGCACCCGAAAAATCTAACTCTTTATTATACGTATTGGTAAGCGGATCATACTCAAACAATACGCCCACACCAGTTGCCCCGCCTGCCGAAGTCATCCCATACAATTTTCCATTGGAGGCACGCAGCAAACTCCCGTAAGGAAATGCCCCGTTCGTTGTTCCGTTGAAATCAACTTTCTTAGTATAGGTATTGGTAGCCGGATCGTATTCAAACAATACGCCTAAGCCATTGGCTCCCCCCTCATAGGTTGACCCATAAAGTTTTCCGTCAGCAATAGTGAGGTCACTTCTGGGGCTTGCACCATTGGCAGAAACAAAATCAAATTTGTTGATAAATGTATTTGTGACCGGGTCGTATTCAAACAAAATGCCCACATTATTTGCCCCACCCTCATCGGTTGTGCCATACAACTTCCCATTGGTGAATAGCACAAGGCTTGCCAGAGGGTAAGCCCCATTGATAAGCCCATCGAAACTTAATTTCCTTACATAGCTATTGGTAGCCGGGTCGTATTCAAATAATACACCGATGTCTTTGCTTCCGCCATGAGTAGTCATCCCGTAGAGTTTACCATTGGGGGCTTCAGTCAGTTGGCTATGTTCGGGCCTTGCCCCAGAAAAAGTTGTTGTAAAACTTCTTTGCACGGTCAAGCCGGTGCCCTCTGCATTGGTTTTGAAAATTGTGCCGATAAAATCAGCCCCACCGGCACGGGTCATTCCCCAAAGTTCGTTTTGCGCCCAAGCCTTTTGGGAATAGGTAGCAAGGAAGAAGATAAGGAAGAAGATAAGGAAAAGAAACTTTTTCATGCCAAGTTGATTTTTATGTTTCGCTATATAGAAAAAATGTCCTGCTAATCAAAGATAAGAAATATTGATCTTTGGAGGTTAGGTGGGAATAATCTATTCTTTAATCAATGTCGTTTAGCTAAGCCCGAAGGGGGCATGAATATGAAGAGCCTCCGGTGAAACCGGAGGTAATGGGATTTACCCAGAATCCTGAAGGGGTTGAATGAACGTCAAAATCAGATATGGGAGCAGCTTAAAATCGACATCCGAAAAAAGTCTGGCACCGAACAGTAGAGCGGGTCCGCGATCTTGCAGAAATCTTTTATTGCCTTGCGGAAGAATTTACAAATCAATATTTCAATCCCTCATCAAACTTGAACAGCGGATATTGCGGTCCTTCCAAATAGCCGGGCACATCCGATTTTTGAGTTTGTGCGGCCTCTTCGGAAATGGGTGTTGAGAACGGCATACGGCCAGAGGGATTGAATTTTCCGGTCACGATATCCAATACCGCTTCTGCGGTAGTACCAAATGTGGCCAGCACGCCTTTGATGTTTTTTGTTTTGCTGTTGTATATCTCATCAATCACCCACGGGTTTGTATAGTTGATGACGAGCACCGTTGGCTTTTTGGCCGTGAGTTGATTTACATATTTTACATCCACTCCATTCTTCGACAAGGAAACATTCAAGGGCGACCCATCGGATTCAAATAATGATTTCCCTTTCGGGATGATCCACAACAATATTACATCGGCTTTTTCGGGAGTGTCCACAAATTCAATTTCCCAACGATTTGAATCGGGAATAAATACCTTGCTGGCGGAAACATCTTTCTTCTGCAGGTAAGATTCAAAATAAACTTTAGTCTTCGGTCTTAGTGGAAGTATGTTGGAAGCGTTGCTCGCCTCGTTCCTCAACAGCACAATGGATTTGCGCATGGCCACATCCGCCCTTTCTTTGTACTCCGCTTTACCAACCATTTGGTCAGCGACACCGGAATCCACGTAAGGGTTTTCAAACAATCCAAGCGCAAACTTTTCCATCAACAACCGATGAACTGATTCGTTTACCAAGTCCGATAGTTCCGGATATTTTGATAATGTTTCTATCAATTGGGTTGGGTCGGCCGATCCCGAAAAAATATTGATGCCTGATTCAATGGCTTTTTTATATCGTTCTGTTACGGTGAGTTCTTCAACGCCCCAGGGCATCATGTCAATCGGCCCGGTGTCGGAATTGATTATGCCATTGTAACCGAGCTGGCCCCTCAACAAATCTTGAAGCACTTCTTTGTTGTAGGCATAAGCCACCTCTTTATATTTTGTTCCCACGGGAAAAGAATAATAAGGCATGATGGCCGATGTGCCCGCGGCAATGGCTGCCTTGAAAGGGATCAGGTTATTTTCAAACATCCCGCCTGGGAAAACTTCGCGCTTGCCCCAATCAAAGTGTGGGTCTTGCCCGCCTTCGGTGGCGCCACCGCCCGGAAAATGTTTGGTGGTCATGGCTATGGATGATGAATCCAATTTTTCGCCTTGAAAGCCCAGCACAATTTGTTTAATCATGCTTGCGGCCAGGTTAGCATCTTCACCAAAAGTGCCCTCAACCCGTTGCCATCTGGGTTCGGTGGCGAGGTCGGCCATGTACATATAACCTTTCCTGACGCCAACGGCCAGCCACTCTTGCCGGGCAATGTTTGCAAATTCCCGTGTCAGGGCGGAGTCGCGCATCGCTGCCAAACCAAGCTCGCCAGGCCAGGTTGAGAAGGCAGTTTTTCCAACACTCAAACCGATGGAAGCATCGTTGGTAATATGGTTGCGCGGGTTCGAGGCAACGATGGCGGGTATGCCCAGCCCATCGCTTTCGCAAAGGGCCTGGAGATTGTTGGCCCATTCTGCAATAATTTTTGCCGATGGATTGGCCCTCAAAATAAAATGCCGCTCGTGAAATTGTGTTACTGCCTTCACAGTGCCCGCTGACGACATGTTTGGGTAAGGCAACGGCTTGCGCGTAAACATATTGTCGCTCATCACCAGGTCAGAATTATTGAAGCCACGGGCAATTGGTTCGGTAGTTTTTGGTTTTTCGAATGACCAATCGTTTTCCAATCGGGTGCTGCTGATGATCATGAAGCCGGCCTTTTGTTCCAAGGTCATTTTTGAAACAAGGTCTTTGCTCCTCTCTTCATGGATGAGCCTCCAGTCTTCATATTTATCGAGTGCGTTGTTTCGGTTAAGGTCTTTGAATTTGAAACCATCCACTTCCAAAATTTTTGCAGAGCGATAGCCGAGAAAGGGTTGCTTCAATGGGGCATCGGAAGAGTTTTTGTTTTTACATCCATAAAAAGAAAATATTGCGGACAGGGTTAAAAGAAAACAGGTAATGGATTTTTTCATGGTTTAGGTTTTCAAATTTTTTTGATAGTGTGATTGGAGTGTGTGTACAAACCGAATTTCAATCTGCCGCATTTTATTTTTGCCACCAAGGCTCAAAGACCTAAGAAATCTCCGCTTTGCGAGAGCCCTCGTTTAATCGGGGCACGAAGTGCGTAACATCAGTAATCTGGGCGCATTTCATTTCTACAACTCCTTCAAACTATCCAAAACCCCTCTTCGGCTGATCTCAAACAGATGCCGTGCTGTATGTTCAACCAACTGTGGAACTTCTGTAAGGTCTTTTTCCCACCATTCTTTTTTGGCTAATACTTTCTTGCACAAGTTCTCCATTCCGCTTTTTGAAGGGGCTGCCTCTTGCCAAGCATGTGCCATAAAAACAATCACTTCATCGCTGTCTTTTAAAGTTATTGCTTTTCCGTTTTTCAATCCACTATAAAAATAAATGAGGGCCGCAAAGGAATACATCAAGCGGGGGGCCAGCATCCCGTTTTTATCGGCCTGAGCCAGCAGCGAAGGCAACACCCGCACAGCAAATTTTGAAAAACTGTTAAGGCTGATGGACAACAGTTGGTGGTTGAGGGCAGGGTTGCGAAACCGGTTGATAACTTCTTCCGCATATTTTTCCAGTTCAACCAACTCGCCTGGCAGGTGCGGAACAATGTCATCATAAATCAACCGCTTGATAAATCTTCCGATCACCGGGTGCTCAATGCTTTCGCGCACGGTTTGCATGCCTGCCAAATATCCAACACAAGCCATGCATGTATGGGCACCATTCAGGATGCGCACTTTTCTGATCCGGTAAGGTTCCAAGTCGTGGGTATAGATCACGTTGAGGCCCGCCTTCTTAAAAGGTAAAATTTCATTTATCCATCGTGGCCCTTCAATCACCCACAGGTGAAACCATTCTCCCTCCACAGCCAATTCATCCACGTAACCCAACTCTTCATAAACGGCCTCTTTATTTTTTTTTGGGAAGCCCGATACAATCCGGTCAACTAACGTATTGCAAAAGGTGACATGGGTATTTAACCAGATAAGAAACTCCGATGGAAGCGACCAGTGGCCTGAATAGTTTACGATGCACGCTTTGAGCAATGTTCCATTTTGCTCAATGAGTTCCGTTGGCAGCACCAATAAAGGACTGTCAATGTTTTCTTGAAAGCGCTTATATAATAATTGCGTTAGCTTGCCCGGAAAGGTGGATGCCAGCGTAGCGACATGAGTATCTTGTTTTGAGAATGTAATGCCCGCTTCGGTAGTGTTTGAAATTATAAATTGAAGGTCGGGGTTAAGGGCTTCGTTTAGATAGGCATCGAAATCAAGGGTTGGGTTTACCACTCGTTGGATAACATCAATTTTTTGGTGGCTGCTAACAAACTCACCATCATGTATCCCTTTGAAGATTACCGTATATACACCCTCTTGCTGTTTTAATGTATCGCTTTGCGAAACACTTTGCACCACCGAAACCCCGGCATTAAATCCGGTCTTTTCGTTTGCCTGCTGCACCATCCAATCGGCAAAGCCCCGAAGAAAATTGCCACTTCCAAATTGCAGAATTTTTACCGGGTACTGATTTCTGGCCAGTTGGTGAATAGGTTTGCCTGAAGGTTGAGCTACGAGCATGAAGTGTCTTTAAAGAAAGACTCCATAGTAATAAGCATACCCTTACACGTGATGATCATAAAGTATGGTAGCAAAATAAAATAAACGAGAATGCTTTTCAATTTTTAGATTTGCCTTTTAGATACAAACAATCATGAACAGAAGAGAAGCATTTAACATTCTTGGTTTGGGCACAACATTGGCCATTGCCCCTGGCTTTACATTTTCGCAGGAAAAAAAACCGTCTGCCAAATTCAAGTTTTGTTTGAACACCAGTACCATCAGCGGGCAAAAAGCGGGTGTGCAGAAATACATTGAGATAGCGGCCAAAGCCGGATACGACAGTGTGGAAGTTTGGCTGCAAGATGTGAAGGACTACAAAGCGCAAGGCAATACCCTAAAAGCGTTGAAGAAGTATTTGGCTGATAGCCACATCACCGTGGAAGATGCTATAGGATTTGCACCGTGGATGGTGGAAGACGAGCAAAAACGAAAAGCAGGCTTTGACCAAATGAAGCAAGAGATGGAGATGATGGCCGAACTTGGTTGCAAACGTATTGCGGCCCCGGCAGCAGGGGTACCCGCAGACGTGCCGTTGGATCTTTTTAAGATCGGAGAACGGTACAAACAACTGCTCGACTTGGGCAGGCAAACGGGTGTGATGCCACAGTTGGAATTTTGGGGATCGTCACCTGTATTTTACAGCATGGGCCAGGCACTTATGGTGGCCGCTGCGGCCAACGATGCGGACGTGCATATTTTACCAGATGTCTATCACTTGTTCCGTGGAGGTTCTGGTTTTGAAAGTTTGAAGATGGTGAATGGAAAATTAATAGACGTCATTCACTTCAACGATTATCCTTCCACCATTGCCCGTGAAGAACAAAAGGACAAAGACCGTCTCTATCCTGGCGATGGTGTTGCACCGCTAAAACAAATTATCACCGACCTGATCAATATGGGTGGAACAAAAGTGCTTTCGTTGGAATTATTTAATCCAGAATATTGGAAAAATGATTCTCTTGTTATTGCCAAAACCGGATTGGAAAAAATGAAGGCGGTGGTTGCCTCCGCTTTCTGATTCATTTTACTAGTGTCGAATTAGAAAGGATAGCATTTCAACATCAACATTAAATAAATGATCAAAATAGATTCTCCATTAACGCCCTCCCACTTCACTTCGAAACTGCAACGCTTCTGGCGGCTTTCGGGTGAAAAAATAAACCACATCGAAAAGCATTACGATACAAGCAAAGGCTCACCTGTGTTTACCGTTGCCGGGAAATATTCCACCCGCGGCTGGACGGAGTGGACACAGGGATTTCAACACGGCTCAGCCATTCTTCAATTCGATGCCACTGGTGAAAAGGATTTTGTGGAATTGGCAAAGAAAAAAACCGTTGACGCAATGGCTCCGCACGTCAGCCATATTGGCGTGCACGATCACGGATTTAATAACGTGAGCACATACGGCAACCTGCTGCGGTTGATGAACGAGGGAAAAATCGAAATCAACCAATGGGAGAAAAACTTTTATGAACTGGCCCTGAAAATTTCTGGTGCGGTGCAAGCCAGCAGATGGACGGTGATCAAAGGCGGAGGGTTTATCCATTCCTTCAATGGCGCGCACTCTTTGTTTGTGGATACGGTCCGCTCCTGCCGGTCATTAATTGTGAGCTATAAACTCGGCCATATCTTTCAGGGCGAAGGCGATGTGAAAATTGATTTATTGGAAAGAGCCATTCAACACATACGCGCCACCGCAGAATACTCTATATATTATGGCGAAGGTCGCGACAGTTATGATGTGCGCGGCCGCACTGCCCACGAAAGTATTTTCAATGTGAAAGATGGAAACTTCCGTTGCCCCAATTCGCAGCAAGGCTATACAGGCTTTACTACGTGGACACGCGGACTTGCCTGGGCCATGCTGGGGTTTGCCGAGCAATTGGAATGGCTCGATACAATGGAGGAACAAGAATTGAAAAACCTGGGAGGAAAAGAAAATATTTCTTCCTTCATGCTAAAGGCAGCAAAGGCAACGTGCGATTTTTATATCGCCAACACACCCACCGATGGCATTCCGTATTGGGACACGGGCGCACCCAATCTTTATAAGGTGAAAGATTATATAAGCAAACCTGCCGACCCATTCAATGAGCATGAGCCGGTGGACAGTTCGGCAGCCGCCATCGCATCGCAGGGATTGTTGAGGCTCGGAAAATATCTTCAAGATAAAAATGATATAACCGGAAATCAATATTGGCAAACTGGCCTCACCGTGTTGAAAACACTTCTTGACGAGCCTTACTTAAGCACACATCCATCGCACCAAGGGTTGATACTCCATTCCATCTATCATCGGCCCAATGGTTGGGATCATATTGCGGAAGGAAGTAAAATTCCCAATGGAGAAAGTAGCATGTGGGGCGATTATCATGCGCGGGAAGTGTGCCTTTATTTGCAGCGCATAATCCAACAGGAAAAGTATTATACGTTTTTTAATTGTGTGCCATGAGTGCAAAACCATTGAGCGACCTCTCCCAACTTTGCGTTCACACCATCACCACCAAACCGTGGAGCGTTGAAACAGCAGCTCAAAATTTTTCAAAGGCTGGCGTTAAAGGCATTACCGTGTGGCGCGATGCATTGCACGGAAGAAATATAAAACAAACCGGTCAGCTCATTCGCGATTGTGATTTGAACATCGTTTCACTTTGCCGTGGCGGATTTTTTCCTTCGGCAGATTCGCAAAAAAGAAAAGCTGCGATTGATGACAACAGGAAAGCCATTGACGAAGCAGCAGCACTTGGTGCGCCCATGATTGTGCTCGTGTGCGGAGCAGACCCCACACAACCTTTGGAGGATTCAAGGAAACAAATTCAAGAAGGCATTTTGGAAATCATTCCCCAGGCAAAAGCTGCGGACATCAAACTCGCCATCGAACCGCTGCACCCCATGTATGCCGACACACGCTCGGCCATCAACACCTTGGCACAAGCGAATGACATGGCATCCGAAATAAATTCGCCTTTCGTGGGCGTGGCTGTTGATGTATATCATCTTTGGTGGGACCCCACCTTGCAACAAGAAATAAAACGGTGCGGAAAAAATAATCATCTCTTCGCCTTTCATATTTGCGATTGGAATGTGCCAACCGTGGATTTCCTCAACGACCGTGGCCTGATGGGCGAGGGCTGCATCCCCGTAAGGAAAATAAGAGGTTGGGTGGAGGAAACCGGGTTCGATGGATTTTATGAAGTGGAAATTTTTTCGGATAAATTTTGGAAACAAAATCAAGATGATTTTTTGGGGAGGGTTATTACGGCTTATAGGGAGAAATCATAATTCGGCACAGTGCTTTTAAGGCAGCCCTGATGAAAAACTATACTTTAAACAATAAGGTAATAAGGTTGGCCATCCTATAATCCATGTTCTCTACTAAGGTCAAAAAAGATGAAATAAGGTTTGCTCATTTTGATAAATCGAATCAATAAAATAATTTTAAAATTAGACACTGAACTAACCTTAGTACAAAAAGTAAAACCTAAAGGAGTCCAACCTTATTACCTTATTGTCATCTATAAAGCTCATTCATGAAAATCGAATACAACAATCTATACACCCATTTCATATTCACTACACTTCATCGCCTGCCCCTTATTTCCGAAAAACACCGCGAGCGAATTGAAAAATATATTACTGGCATCGTGAACAACAACGATTCACACCTGTATAGCATCTATGCAAATCTGGAGCATGTCCATTTTCTTGTTTCTCGCTCACCAAAATTATCAGAAGAAACTCTGGCAACTATGGTTGCTGAAAGCTCGCAACGATTTATCAATCAAAATAAACTGAGTACCGGGCGTTTTGAATGGCAGGAATCCGCTTCCGCGTTTGCTGTGTCGAAGTCGGATGTTGATAGAGTTTGTAAGTATATTCTTAATCAACCGAAACATCATAGCAAAGTAACATTCGCAGAAGAATATGAAAGTTTTATCAAATTTTATCAAAAAACATTGCAACGATAAAATTTCTTCGATGTCGAACTCAATCAAACCTTCTATATAACTCGTGAGTTATTATGCCCAAAACACAGGCGCGCGCGTCCTGTCGGATACTTAGTAGAAAAAATGAGATATATAGATAATTCGACCTTATTATTCAGGAAGATGATAAGGTAATAAGGTTTGTGTCAGGAATAATAATTTCTCCACGAAGGTTACTGTAAATGCAAAAAAAATGTCGTAACGAAATGAGTAAACCACACAGAAATCAACACCTAGTCGCATAGCAAAACCCTAAACATCTTGTATAAAAATGAAACAACACAAAATAGGAATCATTATGAACGGGGTAACGGGCCGCATGGGCACCAACCAACACCTGTTGCGTTCTATTGTCGAAATAATTAAACAAGGTGGAGTAAAACTCAGCGATGGCGAAACCATTATGCCCGACCCGATATTGGTTGGCCGAGATGCAAACAAACTTGAAAAACTCTGCACATTGTCGGGTGTGAAGCGGATGACCACCAACCTGGATGAAGCCCTGGCCGATCCTTCCAATAGTATATACTTCGATTCGCAAACAACGGGGCGAAGAGCGGAGGCTGTGCGCCAGGCGGTAAAGGCAGGCAAGCACATCTACTGCGAAAAGCCAATTGCCGTGGATACAAACACTGCGCTGGAACTTTATAAACTCTGCACCGATGAGAAACTTAAAAACGGAGTGGTGCAAGACAAACTCTGGTTGCCTGGCATATTGAAATTGAAGCGGTTGATCCAACAAGGCTTCTTCGGCAAAATACTTTCCGTGCGTGGTGAGTTTGGCTACTGGGTTTTTGAAGGCGACACAATCCAGGCACAGCGCCCTTCGTGGAATTATAGAAAAGAAGATGATGGAGGAATAATAGTTGATATGTTGTGCCATTGGCGCTACGTGCTCGATAATATTTTCGGAAAAGTGAAAGCCGTTTCTTGCCTTGGTGCCACGCACATTGCACAACGGATAGACGAACAAGGCAAACCTTACCAATGCACTGCCGATGACGCAGCGTATGCAACCTTTGAATTGGAAGGTGGCGTGATTGCTCATTTCAATTCATCGTGGACTGTGCGCGTGAGGCGCGATGATTTACTGACATTGCAAGTTGATGGCACCAAAGGATCGGCTGTGGCCGGATTGCGCGAGTGCTATACACAACATTATGGCAACACTCCTAAGCCTGTATGGAACCCAGACATTGCACAGCCCATCAATTTTTTTGAAGGCTGGAGCAAAGTGCCCGAACAAGAAGTATATGACAATGCGTTCAAAGCCCAATGGGAATTATTCTTAAAGCATGTGGTAAAAGATGAACCCTTCCCGTGGGACTTGCGCGATGGCGCACGTGGTGTGCAGTTGGCCGAGAAAGGAATTGAAAGCTGGAGCAAGCGGTGTTGGGTGGATGTTCAAGAACTTAAGTAATTCAGATTTCCATAGCATTGAAAATCCGTAATTTGTAATATTTATAATTTGTAATCCTGGAGGCAAATGCAGTTGATAATCATTCAAAAGAAAATTCACGAGGTTAGAGGCCAAAAGGTAATGCTTGACTTCGACCTTGCAATCCTTTACGAAGTAGAGACACGCGCCTTGAATCAGGCCGTAAGACGAAACATAGATATATTTCCAGAAGACTTTATGTTTCAATTAACAGCCAAAGAGTGGAAAAATATGTCATCACAAATTGTGATGACATACCCCAATAAGCGTCCAAAGTCATCTTTGCCTTTGGCCTTCACTGAGCACGGAGTAACTATGCTTGCCAATGTTCTGAAAAGTAAAAAGGCAAGGCAAACCAGCATTGCCATTGTGCGTGCTTTTATTGGCTTAAAGCAGTTTATGTTAAGCTACAAAGAGCTTGGTGAAAAACCCCAAGAGATAGAAAAGAAATACGATAAAAAATTTAACGATGTTCACGAGGCTATTAACTATCTCTTGAAAAATGACGAGGAGTTATCAGCGCAAAAAAATAGA
>JAYVAI010000208.1:0-4271 GCA_043751075.1 Cyclobacteriaceae bacterium
TTACTCATGATGTTTT
Organism: Cyclobacteriaceae bacterium; assembly: GCA_043751075.1. GTDB lineage: Bacteria > Bacteroidota > Bacteroidia > Cytophagales > Cyclobacteriaceae > ELB16-189. The sequence continues at coordinate 17 of JAYVAI010000208.1, forward strand.
GGTGTGGTAACTCAAACATCATAAAAAAGGCGGTGGTACATCGTACCTCCGCCTCATTTTATTTTTGTCGGATGACAGTAAAATTAAATTAAGGATTTTGGAAATTACACCTTGCCAGGCCGCGAAATCCGGGCGCATAAAAAATTGCGCTGACCAGAGAATGTAAATTTGTCAACTGCCAATTGTTGCCTCAACTTACCTCTAACCTAAACCCCACCCCGTGATAATTGACGATCTGAACAGAAGTATCTTCTTTCAGATATTTTCTGAGTTTGGAAATAAATACATCCATGGACCGGCCCATAAAATAATCATCATCGCCCCACACGGCTTTCAAAATTTCTTCCCTTTTTAAAACGCGGTTTTTATTTTCGCATAGCAACTTCAACACTTCGGCTTCCTTGTGCGTAAGTGTTTTTGGGCCCGTGGCATGGTGAAGGGTGTAGTTGGTAAAGTTGAAAGAGAAAGACCCAAGAGGAAACACTTCTTCGCGCCCATTTGAGTGATTGCTCCTGCGCAGGAACACCCCAATGCGCAAGAGCAACTCTTCCATGCTAAAAGGTTTTACAATGTAATCGTCACCGCCACTTTCAAACCCGGCAATTTTATCTTCCAGCATTGACTTGGCCGTAACAAACAATATTGGCACGTTCGTGTTTTTCTCACGGATTGCTTTTGCTAAGCTAAAGCCATCTTGCTTTGGCATCATCACATCCAAAATGCAAAGATCATAAGCGGTTTGTTGAAAAGCCTGCTCGCCTGCCTCGCCATCCGCGCAAAGCGTGACTTCATATCCTTTTTGCAAAAGGTTGTCTTTGATTACAAAGCCGAGGCTGGGGTCATCTTCCACCAACAGTATTTTGGTGCTCATGCGCAATGGGGCAGTTGAATTATGAACGTGCTGCCGTTCCCAAATTTACTTACTACCGAAATCCTTCCGTCATGTGCCTCCACAATACGTTTTACATAACTAAGACCCAGGCCAAATCCTTTCACATCGTGCAGGTTGCCGGTGGGCACGCGATAAAAACGGTCAAATATTTTTTTCTGTTCCTTGCTATCAATCCCAATTCCATTGTCGTGGATTTCCATTTGTATCATTCTTCCCTTCGTACGTGTGGAAATTGTTATCTCCGGTTTGCTCGCAGTGTATTTTGTGGCGTTGTCCAGCAAATTATAAATCACATTCACCACATGGAGTTTGTCGATCATCACCGTGGATGGAGCAGCTTCCAAGTTTAGCTGAACAGATGGGTTCGATGCCTGAAAGGATTTGTTTTTCACGGCCTCAGCAATCAGGTCATGCAGGTTGCACTTTTCTTTTTTCAACCCTAGGTCTTCTTTCTCAAGCCGCGCCATTTGAAGCACGTGTTCTACCTGTTGCTGCAGGCGGTGGTTTTCGTTTTCAATGATCGTAGCATAGTTAAGAAGCCGCTCAGGAAACTGGACGATATCTGGATTTTTCAAAACCTGGGCTGAGATGGCAATGGTGGAGATGGGCGTTTTAAACTCGTGGGTGATGTTGTTTATAAAATCCTTTTGTATTTCGGAGAGCCGCCTTTGCCGGAGAATAACCAGCAGCGTATAAACAAAAAAGAAAATAACGATGAGCAACACCACGGATGAAAATCCCCATATACCCATTTGGCTGAGCAGGTTTGCCTCCACACCAGAAAACAGCACACCAAAATAGTAGCCATCATTATTCAACGTGGGTAGTTGGCTCATGTCCGTGCGGTAACTTATTTTTTGTGGGGAGATATAATTTCCTCCCACCATACATTTTTCTACGCAATCATAAATGCCATATTCAAATCGAGCTGTTACGTTTCGCTTTTCAAATTCAGTAAGCAAGAGGAACTCAAGCAGGCCGTTATCAATCGGGCCATTGATCAACACCACAAAATAATTGGTTGACAGTTGCCTTACGGGATTGTTGGCTGCCGATGGAGTCTTGTTGATATCCATGATTTTGTTGGCAACACTGGTAAGGGAAGCCGTGACTTCGTGGTTGAATTGGTTCTCTTTAAGGTCGAATGCCTTTCGCACCCAATAGATTTGGGTGGCCGCAATGCCCACAATGCTTATGACTGCTAAAATTATTACGATCCTAAGGGTAAATCTGCTCACTATGTAAAGGTAAAGAGTATTTTACCCATGCATACCTGATTAACAAGTCCTTAACATTTATTATGGTTTCGTTAACAGGTGTTGTGGTTTTTGAGTGCGAAGTTTGTATCATTCAATGGAACGGATTAAGTTTAACCCAAAATTAAAATCAACATGAAAAAATTACTGATCATCGCCCTTTTGTTTGTTTTTACAGGTGCCGTCTATGCCCAACATGCTGCCACCCCTGAAAAAATTGTACTTAACTCTTCATTGGCTGCCTTTGCCTGGGACGCTTCCACTCATAATTTTGGAAAGATCAAGCAAGGCACTCCGGCAACTCACGAATTCAAATTTACAAACACCGGAGCGGCACCGCTGATCATCACCAATGTGCAGGCATCGTGTGGATGCACCACGCCAAGCTGGACCAAGGAAGAAGTTATGCCCGGTGGATCGGGTTTTATCAAGGCGACTTATAATGCTTCGGCCTCGGGTGCATTTAACAAAACTGTTACGGTTACCGCCAATATTGAAAGTGGTTTTGTGCAGTTGATTATCAAAGGCGAAGTGGAAGGACAAACGCTTCCTCAAGAGTAAATCAGTTTTACAGGAATAAAAAAAGCCAGGCTAAACCTGGCTTTTGTTTTTTTTGATGGTGTCCATCTATAACTCCCTCACCCAAATATTTCTGTAGCTCACGGGGTTTCCATGATCTTGTAATTTTATGCCAGCCTTTCCGTGCGATTGATAAACAGGAAGCCCTTTGTATTCGGTAGGCCCCCAAATATGCGCATCGTTTTGTATCAGCACTCCATTGTGGATGATTGTTATTTTGGCCTGCGATACTACCCGGCCATTGTCGCTAAAGCGTGGGGCTGTATAAATTACATCATACACTTGCCACTCGCCTGGTTTGAGTGTTGCGTTGGCCAATGGGATAAGTTGTTTGTAAATCGACCCGGCCTGCCCGTTGGAGTAGGTTACGCTTTCATAACTATCGAGCACCTGCAATTCGTAACGTTCCTGTAAAAAAATCCCACTGTTGCCCCGGCCTTGCCCTTCCCCAACAATAACGGACGGTGCCCTCCACTCAATGTGAAGTTGCATATCGCCAAAAGTACCTTTTGTTTTAATATCACCGGTGCCTTTCGCCACGGTGAAAGCTCCGTCCTTTACTTCCCACTTGGCCGCGCTGCCATCTAATGATGTCCATTGACTTAAATCTTTTCCGTCAAAAATTATTTTGGCATCTGAGGGTGCGTCCCCCGGGTTTTTGCCGGGTGTTACTTTCACAGGTTTCAAGTCCCAGACTTCCGATACTTTTGGGTCGAGCGATTCGCGTGGTTGGCTTTGTGCAAGGGCCGATGAGGCAACTGATAAAAAGAGGAGTGAGTAAACTAAGCGCATACTATTTTATTGTTTAGGGTTTTCTTTTTTTGATTTTGGGTTTTTGGTGGTGATAAAGATCACACCATTTTTTCCTTCGTCACCATATTTTTCAATGGCGGCTTTGTCTTTAAAAACTTGAATGCTTTCTATGTCTTCATTATTAAGATTGAGCAAAACATCTATGTCTTTTTTCTTTTCGCCAGATTTTTGGGCAATGATTTTCTTTTCACCATCCACAATATACAAAGGCTGCGGTTCTTCCGTTGGTTTCACCGCCTCACTTTTCTGTGGAGTCGCGGTTTCTTTTTTTTCATCTTGGGCTTGCAAGGCAAAGGAAGTTGTGAGCAGAAATAATAGAAGTATGGTTTTCATGATGGAGTTGGTTTATGGTATCGTAATTCGAAACAAGATAATCAAAAATTGAAATAGAAGAATATCCATTTTTGTCAGGTGGAAATTGAGAATCCATGAAATTATTTTGTTGGAGGCTCTGATTGGCCTTGCTGTTTGATTGTAATTAGTGTCTGTCAATAATGTCGCAAAATGCAAAATTCAATAGAACGCAGATGACGCAGATTGTTAAGATTTTTACAAAAAAATCATATTTTATTACTACTAACCGAGTAAATTTAATATGAGTAGGGAGGTTGCCCCCACCTACTCAAAAAGCTATATGTTTGTTTTGGACAAAAACAATAGCATGGTCAAAGGTATATCTAAAAATTTAGTCGGTCAGCCAATTTTCAAACAGATC
>JAYVAI010000209.1:0-11628 GCA_043751075.1 Cyclobacteriaceae bacterium
AAAGTAAGAACCGGTCACCCAACTTCAAAGGAAAAACCCATCAATCACCATCGGTTTCCTTGTTTTTTTTGAACCTCTAAAAAATCGCGGAACTCAGGAGGCCAGAAACCAAAAAGGTGAAACTGACTCTACTTCAAAAATCCCTGCCTGACAGCAGTCTGACGGCAGGCAGGAGCATTCAGCATTCTAAATTCAAATTTGAATATCGAATGATGATTGACGAATTAAGAATGATGAAGTGGACTACCTGTAAGAGGGTTTCCGTTTCTGGACTTCACCTGTTACATTTTTTACGCGGAGTCTCTTAGCAGCACGTTGAATCCGCTCCGCAGCACTCTGCCTTTTCTTCCTGTTTTGTCTTTTTTTGTTCCATCGGCTTTTCGGCATACACGGTGATACTGAAAATGCCCGACTCATCACGTTTTGCATTCTTCAATTCTTCATCGCTTAAATAAGCCGAAAGAATCTCCTCGGGAATGCTGATCTTCTTATTTTTTTGGATTTGAATATTTGCAAAGCCTGAATCTTTTATGGTCTGCAAATAGGCATCTTTCTGGATGGCACCGGCCACACACCCCACATACATTTCGGCATTGGTGCGAAGTCCATTGGGAAGTTCGCCCACCAAAACAATATCTGAAATACTAAAATGACCTCCGGGCTTCAGTATCCTGAAAGTTTCACCAAATGCTTTTGCCTTGTCGGGCACCAGGTTCATCACGCAATTGCTCACCACAACATCGGCCACGCTGGATGTCAACGGTAGTTTTTCGATGTCTCCATAGCGGAATTCCACATTGTTATAGCCAAGCTTCTCGGCATTCTCTCTTGCTTTTTCAATCATCCTTTCCGTGAAATCCACCCCGATCACTTTTCCGCTTGGCCCGGCAATCGCCCTTGCCACAAAGGCATCGTTGCCTGCGCCCGAGCCAAGGTCCACCACCACATCGCCTTCTTTTATTTTAGCCAACTCGGTGGGCAGCCCACAACCCAATCCTAAATCGGCATTGGCTTCATATCCTTTTAGGTTGGAGTAATCCTCGGCCATGATGCCTTCATCAATGGTGGCGCAGCCGCATGTGCCACCGCAGCAACTGGCTTTGTTTTGATCCATGCTTTGGTCGGCAATTTCGCTGTACTTTTCTTTTACTAATTGTTTGAGATCTTCGGTAGTTGTCATATTTGAGTTGGTTTATATTTTATTGCTTAGTGAAATCGTCAAAATAAGTTGAACAATTTAAGTGTTATGTGATCCGGCCAGGGATAGAAGTGGAAAGCCCGAAGCGCGTGGATTTTGAGTGTGGGCCGGACTTGGAGCGGATAGCCCGGTGGCGCCTCGCCAGGCCGCCAATTTTTTTTTAACCCAGAAGTGTACAAGTTATTTTGAAAGTTTTCCTTATCGTAAAATTGCGATCATAGAATTCAAATTTTTTTAACAGCAGTTTTGCTGAACTTGCCGGAACAAATCGGCCAATAGTTTACGGGCTTTTGCAAGTGCTTTCAGGTCAACGCAGTAGCATACGGTAGGTCCTTCAATGTCCCCTTTGATCAAACCCACTTTCTTAAGTTCTTTCAGGTGCTGCGAAACGGTTGATTGCGAGAGCGGAAGTTCATCAACAATATCGCCACACACACACGATTGCCGTTCGCTAAGATATTGCAGTATGGCCACGCGCGCGGGATGCCCCAATGCCTTGGCCAACGTGGCTATCTCGTTTTGTGCTTTAGTAAATTCTTCTGTTTTGGAAAAGCCCATGTGCTTGTAATCGTAATATTACGATAAAGGTTTCATGCTTGATGAAAATTGTTGATAATATTTTTGATGGAATGAAACGGGTCTCACTTTTTGCTTTGATCTCTCGATTAATACGTTGTAATTTGTCGGATATTAAAATAAAGAAACCCAGAAATGATTGCCACTAAATCCTATGCTGCACAAAGTGCAACTTCACCGCTCTCCCCGTTTAATTTTCAGCGTAGGGAGGTTGGGCCTCGTGATGTATTGATTGATATTAAATTTTGTGGTGTATGCCATTCCGATTTGCACCAGGTGCGCGATGAATGGGGCGGTTCCATTTATCCGATGGTGCCAGGCCATGAAATTGTCGGAAAAATTTCTAAAGTAGGAGAGAAGGTAAAAAACTTTAAGGTAGGCGACCTGGCCGGTGTGGGTTGCTTCGTTGACTCATGCCGCACATGTGCCAGTTGCCGCAAAGGCAATGAGCAATATTGTGAAACGGGCATGGCCGGCACTTACAACGGTTATGAAATGGATAAGAAGACACCTACGTATGGTGGCTACTCAAATTTTATTGTGGTGGATGAAAATTATACGTTGAGGATTTCTGATAAGCTTCCTTTGAATGCCGTGGCTCCGCTATTGTGCGCGGGCATCACCACATACTCTCCGCTTCGCCATTGGAAGGTAGGCAAAGGGCAGAAGGTTGCCGTTGTTGGATTGGGCGGCCTTGGCCACATGGGTGTGAAGCTGGCCGTTTCATTTGGTGCCGAGGTAACGGTACTGAGTTCATCGGCTAATAAAGAAACCGATGCAAAAAGGTTGGGAGCTCATAATTTTGTGAACACCAAAGATGAAAAGGCTGTGGCCAACGTTCGCAATCAATTTGACTTTATCCTCGACACGGTTTCGGCCCAGCACGATTTCAATCTTTATCTTGCCATGCTCAAAACCGATAGCACCATGGTGTTGGTGGGCGCACCGCCTGCACCGGTTCCGGTGGCGGCATTTAGCCTGATACCAAAAAGAAAAACATTGGCTGGCTCCATGATTGGCGGCATCCGCGAAACCCAGGAAATGCTCGACTACTGCGCGGCCCACAATATCGTGTCCGATATAGAAGTGATTGCCATCAAAGACATTGAAGCTGCATACATGCGCATGCTGAAAGGTGATGTGCGCTACAGGTTTGTGATTGACATGGCCACGCTATGAGGTTTCTGTTTTGTCACACTAAAGAAAAATCATAATTAAAAAATGAAAGATTGGGATTGGTCCATTGTTCCTCAATCGTCCTGGTTCAGTTGGAACTGGAAAGAACTGTGGACATACAGGCATCTTCTCCTCCGCCTCATCCGAAGGGATTTTCTTGTCCACCATCAGCAAACACTTCTTGGGCCGATGTGGATTGTATATCAGCCCATCATTACGCTGGTCACCTATGTTTTTATTTTTGAAAAAGCGGTGGGCCTTTCTACCGGTGGCACACCTTCGTACCTTTTTTATTTTTGTGGCATCATTGTGTGGAACCTGTTTTCGGAATCTTTCATCGGCACGGCCTTTACGTTCACACAAAATGCGCAGCTGTTCGAAAAAGTTTATTTCCCCAGGCTTATCATTCCATTCTCTGTGGTGGCCACTAACCTGATCCGGTTTGCCATCCAGTTTTCAATTTTTGCCTTGCTGTTAATGTTCTTCATTTTTGCGAAGGACTTTGAAATATTTCCTTGGCGATGGATTCCTGCATTGTTGGTCACATTGATTTTAGCACCCGGTTTGGGCATGGGTCTGGGCATGGTTTTTTCGCTGCTCACCGCTAAGTACCGCGACCTTGTCAACGTAATTCATTTAGGGGTGCGCCTGCTTATGTTTGCCACACCCGTTATCTATCCGCTTTCGGTTGTTAGTGGCGACATACAAATATTTGTTGTGGCCAATCCGCTCACTCCGGTTTTTGAGTTCTTCAGGTTTGCGTTTTTAGGGAGCGGCACATTCAGTTACCTGCAATTGTTATATAGCACGATGGCGATGATTGTGTTGATCGTTTTTGGCTCCATGTTGTTCAATAAGTACGGCAGCAAATTGCAGGATGTGCTTTAACTAGTGTTTTGTGTTAACTCTATCTGACGTATGGATTGATGAAAGCGGCAGACAAGTTTCCATACATCAAACACGCTCTTGCTCTGTAACTATAAAACCACCATTTTACACTTAACATAACACTAGCATAAACAAATGTCTCCCGTAATCGAAGTAGAAAATCTTTCGAAGCTTTATGCGTTGGGCAAAGTGGGCACGGGTTCATTCCGGCAAGACATTGCACGCTGGTGGATGTCACAAGTATTAAAGAAAGAAGACCCTTTCTTTACGGAAGCCAAAAGTACGCAAGAGCAAAGTACCGATTTTATCTGGGCACTGCGGAATGTTTCTTTCGATGTAAAAGAAGGTGAGGTCTTTGGTATAATAGGCCGCAATGGTGCCGGCAAATCTACGCTGCTTAAAATCCTTTCAAAAGTGATTACGCCTTCTGAAGGTATCATACGCGGAAGGGGACGGATCAACAGTTTGCTTGAAATAGGAACTGGTTTTCACAACGAACTATCGGGCAGGGAGAACATTTATCTCAATGGGCATTTTTTGGGAATGAACCGTCACGAGATCAAAAGTAAGTTTGATGAGATCGTAAATTTTTCCGGTGTTGAACAATTTATTGATACACCGGTAAAGAGATATTCATCCGGTATGTACATGCGGCTGGCGTTTGCTGTAGCAGCGCATCTGGAACCCGATATTTTGATTGTGGATGAAGTGCTTGCCGTGGGCGATGCCGAATTTCAAAAAAAGTGCATTGGCAAAATGCGCGAAGTGTCAACCAAACAAGGGCGCACCATTCTTTTTGTAAGTCACAACATGCAGGCCATAGCCAACCTTTGCAACCGGGCCATGATTTTGCAAAAGGGAAAAGTAACTGACATTGGCCCTGTCCAGGATATTGTCAATTTATATATGGGAGGAAATCAAAAACACATGACCTCCCAAGAGTGGCCCGATAGCACCATCGCTCCCGGCAACGATTCGGTGAGTATGAAATCAGTGACGTTGATACCTCATTTAAAAAATGTTACTGATCCGATTGACATCCGCACACCCTTGACGGTAACGTTTCAATTTTGGAACACGAAGGCCGCCAATCTTTGTGTGGGGCTTCAGGTATATTCGCAAAGTGGCGAATGTATTTTTGATGTGAGTTCACCATCGCATGATTTTTCGGAAGGCTTAGTGGAAGGACAATGCGATATACCCGGTGATTTTTTAAATGATGGTTCGTATAACATTACGCTGGAGATCATCAAGGATACATCGGTGCAGTTATTTGTTCTGGAGGAATGTATTTCCATTGACGTGGAAGATTTTCGTGAGAATGTGAATTGGTATGGTAAGTGGCCGGGATATGTGCGCCCAAAGTTTCCCTTTCAATTGAAACAAAAAACCACCTCCTAAGAAATCTGATAATCCAGTGGCTTCATTCACTCCATACCAAATACATCATGTCGATCTTTCCGTGCACGACTTGCCGTTGGCCATCGCTAACCTGACGGGTCATTATTTTGTTTTTTGGTGGTGCTCTGTTCCCATAGGAGAATTTTATCTTTCCCCGAAAGGGCAGTGGACAAACAAAGACCTTTTAAAAAAATGGGTTGATTCAGTTTGGCCTGCGTTGCAAGCATATTCAAAAAAAAATAAAACGGTCTTAGAAATAGTAAAGCCGGATAATGAAGAAAATTTGAAAGAGTTGTGCCGTAGTCTTTTTGCGAAACAATTGAGCGTGCCAATGCCATCCTCCTGCCCGGTTTCTGTTATCATCTGCACACGCGACAGACCCGATTACCTTATGAATTGCCTTACATTTTTAATGAGGCAAGCGTACATGCCTGCTGAAATCATTGTGGTGGACAATGCATCGAAAGATGAAAGGACAAAACAAGTGGCATCAAAATTTAACGTGCGCTATGTGAGTGAACCCAAGCCCGGTTTGGATGTGGCCAGAAACACGGGGGCGCGAATGGCTACGCAAGAAATAATCGCTTATACCGATGACGACACCAGGCCGGAACAGAATTGGGTTTTTCAAGTATATCAAACTTTTAATGATCCCACTATTTCGGCCATGACAGGCTTAGTGATTGCAGCCGAACTTAAAACGGAAGCACAAATGATATTTGAAAAGCATTGGCCTTTCAACCGGGGCTATGTGGACAAAATATTTGATCCGTATTTTTTCAAAAGCACTGTCCAATCTGGCGCACCCGTGTGGGATGTGGGTGCCGGGGCCAACATGGCTTTCAAAAAAGATGTGCTAAGAAAAGTTGGTTATTTTGACGAGCGACTTGACGTAGGAGCTGCCGGTTGCAGCGGCGACTCGGAACTATGGTATCGCATTCTTGCCAATGGTTTTTCCATTCGCTACAACCCGCGCGCAGTGGTGCATCACCTGCATCGCGAATCAATGAACGGATTGCACAAGCAACTCTACTCATACATGCGTGGGTTTGCCGTGGCCATCCTCATTCAGCATAAAACGTTTGGGCACAAAGGCAACATCAGGCATTTGTTTTTTCATGTTCCCAAATATTACGCTTATCTTTTGCTTCGTGGCTTTCCCCGATACAGGTTTCGGTACCGCACTGTGCTATCAGAAATGCGCGGTTTGATTTCGGGCTTGTTTTATTTTTGGCAACATCGCAACACAGACCCAAAACTTTTTGCAGGCAATGAATGACACTTCTTCGGAGCAGCCTTTGATCTCAGTGATCATACCCTGTTATAACCATGCCCGCTTTTTGTCCGATGCAATCAACAGCGTGAAAGGACAGAGTTATAAAAATACAGAGATCATTGTGGTGGACGATGGTTCGACAGACAACACAAAAGAATGTGCCGCTGGCTTTGAGGAAGTAAAATATATTTATCAGGCTAACAGTGGGCTCTCGGCTGCGCGCAATGCCGGAATAAAAAACAGCATAGGAAACTATTTTGTCTTTTTGGATGCCGATGATTGGCTGTATCCGGAAGCACTATCCATCAACATAAACTACCTTCTGCAAAATCCATCGTGGGCGTTCGTTTCCGGCTGGCATGATAAGGTGAACGAATTTAAGTTCCCTATTACAAACGATGAGCAAGAGGTTGTGAACCATTTTCATTACCGCCATTTGCTTATGGGCAATTATATCGGGATGCACGCCACCGTGCTTTATCAGCGATGGTCGTTTGATGAATTTCAATTTGATACATCACTAAAGGCGTGCGAAGATTATGACTTGTATTTTAAGATTGCCAGAAAGTTTCCCGTGGGCAATCACAACCAAAAGATTGCAGCCTATCGCATTCATGGACAGAACATGTCGGCCAAAATACCTTTCATGCTGCACCATGTGCTGCTGGTGTTGAAGCGACAACAGGGATTGCTACAGAATGAGGAAGAACATCATTCGTACAAGCAGGGAATCATAATCTGGAATGAATATTACGTGGCAAAGTTATACCACACATTAGTGGCCGATGTTTGGAAGGCACCCCCGTGGCCAATGAGGGTTGAACTTTCTTTGTTGGCCAGAAAGCCAAAATGGCTTTTGTCTTTTGTGTTGAAGAGAAGTGCACAAACGTTAAAAGATAGTAGTAAGAAAATATTGCCAGACAGCATTCTTAAAATTCTGTTTAAGGTTGGCGTTTTCGAAAAATACTCACCGCGTTTAGGAAAAATAAACACCGGTGATTTTGAGCGGGCCACTCCTTTTAGTTTTGATTTTGGTTTCGAACGTGGTGGACCCATTGATAGATATTTTGTTGAATCATTTCTCGATCAGAATAAAAAAAATATTTGTGGCCGCGTGCTGGAGATTGGCGACAATGAATACACCTTGCGATATGGCGGGGCTGCCGTAAGGCAAAGCGATATTTTTCACATTGATAAAAAAAATAAAAAGGCTACCATTATTGGCGACCTTAGCAATGCACCACACGTTCCGTCCAACAGCTTTGACTGCATTGTGCTCACACAAACGCTTCATGTTATTTACGATTTTAAGGGGGCCTTGCAAACATGCCATCGCATTTTAAAGCCCGGAGGTTGTCTTCTGTTAACCGTGCCTGGCATCAGTCATATTGATCATGGCGAGTGGAAGGATTTTTGGCTTTGGTCGTTCACCGATAAATCTATTCGCAGGTTGATGAACGAATTTTTTAAACCAGAAAGTGTTGAAATCAAAACGTATGGAAATGTTTTTGTCGCATCGGCATTTCTTTATGGAATGGGTTTGCCTGAAATAGAAAAGAAATATTTGGATATACACGATCCCAGTTATCAGGTGATCATTTCTGTTAAAGCCATAAAAGAATAACTCTTGAAGAATCAAATCCTCGATCGGCTGAAAAATAGATTATCTAATAAAGGGGTGATATTGATGTATCATCAGGTGGCCACCGTGCCCTGCGACCCGTGGCAACTGGCCGTTAGCCCTGAGAATTTTGATTCGCATCTCACCATCCTCAAAAAGCATTTTCAAGTAGTATCGCTTGAGGAGATGATAACCAATTTGAAAAAATTGCCTCTTGGAAGGCGCATGGTGGCCATAACTTTTGATGACGGCTTCAAAGATAATTTTGACAATGCCGCACCCGTATTGCAAAAGCACAAGTTGCCCACCACGTTCTTCATTGCCACCGGCCTTATCGGCACCAACAATATGTTTTGGTGGGATGCATTGCTCCACATATTTCTGGCAACAGAAAAACTTCCGGGCACGTTGCAGATAAACATTTCGGGCAGGGATTTTAATTACGCATTGGATACTGAAGCCTTGCTTTCCGATACGGCACGACAACAGATCAACGGTTGGAATCATGAGCGGCCCATACCCAACAAAAGAGTTGATTTATATTTTAAGATATGGGAGCAGCTGAAAGCATTGACGATGAATGAGCGTGATAAAATAATAACGGAGTTGAAGCAATGGGCAGGCGGAGACTATTCTTCTCCAGCTTTTTCAGGCGTGATGAATATTGATCAGCTTCAACAATTGAACAATAACCCGCTCTTTCGCATAGGTGCCCATACTGTAAACCATCCGGCTTTGGCCTTGCAATCAGAAACAGAGCAGGCCTTCGAATTGAATGAAAGCAAACGTGTGCTTCAGGGGTGGTTAATGAAAAGTGTTAAGAGTGTTGCGTATCCTTACGGAAATTATAATGCGGTTACCCTGTCGTTGGCAACAGCCGCAGGATTTAAGATTGGTGTTTCCACGGAGGAAAAGTTGGCGGAACGAGGTTCCAAGTTATTAGAGATGCCGCGCTATCAGGTGAAGAATTGGGAGGCAAGAGAATTTCATGATAACCTTTCCGACTGGTTTGTCAAAAAATTAAATCCATGAGCAGCGAACTCCCGTTGGTTTCGGTAGTACTTTGTTTTTACAATGAAGAGCGGTTCATTCATGCTTCGGTTCAGAGCGTTCTGCAACAAACTTATCCATCCTGGCAATTGCTGTTGGTAGATGATGGATCATCCGACCAAAGTGTGGCGATTGCCAAAAAATATGTGGCCGACTATCCAGGTAAGATCACGTACGTGGAACATGATGGCCACGCCAACAAAGGCTTGAGCGCAAGTAGAAATGCGGGAATCAAATTGGCAACCGGGCAGTTCGTTGCATTCATTGATGCCGATGATGTGTGGTTGCCTCACAAGCTTACCAATCAACTTTCAATTTTCAGCAACCATACTGATGCAACAGTAATTCTTGAATCGTCTTCGTATTGGTATAGTTGGAATGATTTGAAGGCTAAAGATATACTCATTCACGTGGGTGTGGCTGCAGACAAAGTGTATCGGCCACCTCACCTTATGCTGGCGTTGTATCCGCTTGGAAAAGGTGCCGCACCCGTGCCGTCAGGAATTATAGTAAGGCGCACGGTGCTGGATAAGACTCTATTTGAAGAATCATTTAAGGGCATTCACCAGATGTATGAAGACCAGGGGTTTCTTTGCAAAATTTACCTGCGTGAAAAAGTTTTTGTTTCAGCTCAATGCAATAACCTGTATCGTCAGCGGTCTTCCTCGCTGGTGTCGTCAGTGTATGAAACCGGCAAGTACGACACCGTGCGAAAAAATTATTTGGAGTGGTTTGAAAGATTTTTACAACAGGAGCGAACCCACCATCCGAAAGTCCTTGCCTTGGTGGCCCAGGCATTTTTACCGTACCGATATCCCATTCGATACCGTTACACAGTGGAGCTTCCCCGTAAGGGAAAAAGTTTTATCGCTGGCATTTTGGTGAAGTTGGGTCTATTGCATTATCCCAAAAAATGAAAGAACCAAAAGTAACTGTGCTGATGCCTGTGTACAATGCCTCACCATTTTTGAATGAAGCGATAGACAGCATCTTGCAACAGACATTCGCTGACTTTGAATTTTTGATTATTGATGATGGCTCCTCCGATCAAAGCGTCTCCATCGTAAAACGCTACAACGATCCTCGGATTCGCCTTCATATAAATGAAAAAAATATTGGCATATCGACCACGCTCAATAAAGGCATTGAGCTTGCAAGCTGCGAACTGATTGCCCGCATGGATGCCGATGACATCAGCTACCCGGACCGCTTGCAAAAGCAATTTGATTATATGATGGCCCATCCCGATTGTGCGTTGCTGTCAACCTGGGCGCGCGTAATCACGCATGACAAAAAATTTGTCCGCTTAGAGAAGTACCGCAGTAATTTCTATCATTACAACCTCACCTTCGAGTGCTGGATGTATCACCCAACCGTAATGTTCAGGCGAAAGCCAGTAGTTGATGTTGGTATGTACAGCATGCCATACTCAGAGGATTATGATCTGTTCTGGAAGTTGTCCGTGAACTATCCAATTTATAATCTTGCTGAGCCGTTGGTGGATTATCGCTTATCACCAACCAGCCTTAACACGGTGACAAAAAAAGTTGAATACGACATCGCCAACGAGCAGAACGTGGTGCGCAACATACGGTATTATATGGGCAGTGATTTTGAATTGAGCAAACCTTGCTTAGAATGTTTGCGGCATAATTTTTTGCCTATGATAGCAGAAGGCAATGCGCAGAAAATTTTAAAATGCCTCGATACGCTGCACAGTATTACTCAAGCTATTTTGAAAAAGAGTAACTCAATGGATGATAGCGAATCAATAGAGCAAGCGGCTTACTTTAAAAAGCGTTTTATATTAACGCAATTTGGTCGCGATCTGCCAATCAGTAAAGCGGTCTCTTTGCTTGTGATGACAGGATCGTGGTCTATACTAACATCCTTAGCGAGGGATTTTTTTAAGTGGAAGGTGGATAAGGCAAAGCAACTTTTGAAAGTTGGAAATTAACAGGATGGAATTTAACCCTACACTTTTTACGGCCAACGAGAGGATTCCAAAATCTCCACCAGCCATTCAACCTATTTTTTCCGATGAGCCGCGGCCGCTATGGTCGGTTATGATACCCGTGTTTAATTGTTCAGGATTTTTGAGACAGACATTGGAAAGTGTTTTAACGCAAGACACAGGCGCATCGCAAATGCAAATTGAAGTGGTTGACGATGGCAGCACCGATGCCGATATAGAAGAAATGGTTCGCACGATTGGCAACGGAAGGATTTCTTATTATCGCCAATCAAAAAATGTTGGTAGCCTTTGGAATTTCAAAACATGCATAGACAGGGCCAACGGGAAGTTGGTACATATCCTTCATGGAGATGACAGAGTAAGGCCAGGGTTCTATTCGTCCATGGGCAACCTTTTTAATTCCTATCCTTCTATCGGGGCGGGCTTTTGTCGGTATGCCTATATCAATGAACAAAGTGAGTTTCTTT
>JAYVAI010000210.1:0-4268 GCA_043751075.1 Cyclobacteriaceae bacterium
GTGGGCGAAAAAATTGGCAAGGAACATCTCACCTATGCGCAAGGTGCAAGCGCAGAAATTGTGGCGTCCATCACCATTGGGCTTTCTACTGCGTATGGTTGGCCGGTAAGTACCACGCACGTGCTGTCCTCGGGCATTGCAGGCAGCATGGTGGCCAGCAAAGGGGTAAAAAATTTGCAGCCCGACACCATCCGAAATATTTTGATCGCCTGGTTCCTTACGTTGCCCGTGGTGATGGTAATGGCCGGCACTTTATTTATCCTGTTCAGAACGATATTTTGAAATGGGGATTTCATTGTAAATGTTGGTGAAGAACACTTATCAACGATGAGAAAAACTTAAAAGCAGGTGATCATCTTGAGCGTGGCATATTAAACGGATTTAAAGAATCCTGCGCGGTCGTGTTTTTCATAACCGAAAATTTTAAAGATGAAAAATATCTCAAGTCTGAGATTGACTACGCCATTGCTCAGGCCAGAGAAAAAGAAAATTATTTCAGGATCATAACCCTGGCCTTTAAATCAGGGAAGGAAAAGGTAGAGATTCCTGAGCTGTTGAGAAACTTTGTTTGGAAAAATCCGGCTACCGAACTGGACGCACTAACCGAAACCATCAAAGCACTTCCCCTCCAGCCAAAGCATTTTGATTTTAAAATGTAATGGGTTCTCAGCATAAAGTGTCAACACGGTTGGGCCTACCTGCCGAACATGCTGGGGCGAGGTAAAAAAAAGCAAGTTTTAAAATGTGTAAGTGCTCACCCGGTGTGATCATACACAATCACCCACTTTCCGTTTTTCAATTTAAAGATCAATGTGAATGCACCTGATGGTTTGTCGTTGGTCCTTGTCAAAGTGTATTGGCCCGTAACCAAATACGCTTCGTCTGATATTCGCACCACTTGCCAGATGTCAAATTGCAGTTTGCCCATAGCTTCAAGGGTGGGATAGTTTTCCTTGTACCTATGCAAGGTAGCCTGCCAGCCCTGCCGGATTGTTTTACCAACAAATTGCATCGAGTCCGATTTCCAATACCCTTCCATAAAGGTTTCGATGTTGCCATCATTCCACGCATCTTGTTGCAGGGCCATTACGTTGCTGATTGCTGCTTTAGGATTTGAAGTGCCCGATTCTTTTTTTCGATCTGCACAGGAAATGATAACTGAGATGCCGATAAGAGCAATGAGTTGTTTCATAGGGTAGATTTAAAATTAAAAATTCAAATCCGAAGGTAACAAAAATCTAAATTCTTAATTCCAAAATCTAAATCTAAGATCAAACCTTCCTATTTTGCAGCCTAAGTTTATCCTATGAAACAAATACGATTTTCTGATCGTGTGTTGCCACACCTTACGGCAGTGATTATTTTTTTGGTTGTCACCATCTTTTTTTTCAACCCTGTTTTTTTTGATAACAAATCTATTTCGCAAAGCGATATTCAACAATGGAGCGGCTCATCCAAAGCCTTGCGCGACTATCGCGATGCCACCGGGCAAGAGGGGCTTTGGGCCGGTGCTATGTTTTCAGGAATGCCCGCCTACCTCGTCAATCTTCAGTGGAGTGATGGCGTTGTGTTGGGTATTAAGAAAGTGCTTTCCGTTTTTTTGCCACATCCGGTAAACGTAATTTTTCTGGCCTTTCTTTGCTATTACATTTTGTTGCTGGCATTTAAGGTGCGCCCGTGGTTTGCCATTGCCGGTGCATTGGCTTTCGGGCTTTCATCGTATATGATCATCGGCCTTGGAGCGGGGCATAACGCACGCATTGGTGCCATCGCTTTTATGCCGTTGATTATTGCGGGCATCCATCTCACGTTCAGTGAAAAAAAAATAATAGGATTTGGTTTGACAGCCTTGGGCCTCGCACTTCACTTGCGTGAAAACCATTTGCAGATCACGTACTATACGGTGCTGATAGTTTTGGTGTATGGATTAGTGCAACTCGTTTATGCCATCCGTGCCAAGCAGGTTGCTACATTCTTTAAAAACATGGCTGTTCTTATTCCAGCCGTGTTGATTGCCGTGGGTACTTTCTTCGGGCAGTTTTGGGCCATCACCGAATACACCACATACTCCATTCGCGGGCCATCTGAATTGACAGAGCAGCAAGTTTCGAAAGACAATAACGGACTCACTAAAGACTATGCATTTGCCTACAAGTATGGTGTGCTTGAATCCATGGCGTTGTTCATTCCCAATTTTTATGGAGGCACCAGCACCAATTATTTTGTTCAGGATACCGAAAGCGAATCGTACAAAGCGTTGATGAAGTCTGGTGACAATGAAACCGCAAACCAGTTGGCGGGCTACACGTCTGCTTACTGGGGGCCACAGGGTTTTACGGCAGGGTCTTATTATGCGGGTGCTATTGTTTGTTTTCTTTTTGTGCTAGGAATTGTGTTCGGAGAAAAAAAATATGTATGGTGGCTGCTTCCGTTAAGTGCCCTCAGCCTTATGCTTAGTTGGGGCGATAGTTTTTCCTCCTTCAATTATTTCATGTTCGATTATTTTCCGGGTTACAACAAATTCAGGTCGTTCAACTTTGCGTTGATGATCATACTCTTTGCTATGCCCTTGCTGGGATTGTTGGGATTGGAGAATCTATTAACGGAAGGCTGGAATAAGTCAACACAAAAAAAATTGATCTTTCCGTTTGCGATCACGATCGGTGTATGTTTGCTGTTGATCATGGTGGGCGGCATGGCGAGTTTTCTAAAGCCCGATGATGCGCAGTTGCCGGCCTGGCTTAAAATTGCTTTGAAGAAAGATCGTTTGGCTTTGATGCGTAGCGATGCGTGGCGGGCAATATGGATAATCCTTATTTTTTCCGCGGCAATTTTTGCGTTGCTAAAGAATTTTCTTAGTAAATCCATTATCTATCCGGTGATTGCTTTGTTGATGGTGATTGATCTTGGATTTGTTGACAGCCGTTATTTCACCAAAGAAAAATATGTGCGCAAGCGCGACAATACAACCTTTGCGCCCACACTGGCCGATGCGGAAATTTTGAAAGACAAAAGTTATTATCGGGTATATAATTTACAAGACCCGTTCAACGATGCCCGCACTTCTTATTTCCATAATTCCCTGGGGGGCTATCATGGCGCCAAGTTGAGGCGCTACCAGCAGCTATGCGATTCCGCTATTTCAAAAAACACGCAAGCACTCTATAGTGATTTTCAAAAAAGCTCTCCGCATTTTAGCCAATACGGTGTGCTGAACATGCTCAACGCAAAATATATTGTATATGGGCCCGACAAAGAAAATATTATTGCCAACCCCCACGCCAATGGCCCCGCCTGGTTTGTGAAGCAATTGAATCTTGTTTCTTCCGCTACCGAAGAATTGCAAAGGACTGCTGAAATAAACACGCGTGAGGTGGCTGTGATTGACAATTCAAAATTCAAGATTGCACAAGAGCAATTGGTTGCAGATAGCGTTGCTCAAATGAAAATAGTTGAGATAAAGCCTGCTCATTTGAAATACGAATCCGTCTCTTCGTCAAATGGAGTGGCCGTATTCTCCGAAATATTTTATCCTACAGGATGGCGTGCATTTATAGATGGAAAGGAAGCAACTATTTTAAGGGCCAATTTTGTTTTACGGGCACTCGAAGTTCCAGCGGGAAAGCACACCATCGAATTTAAATTCGAACCTAAGCCATACCTGGTTGGAAATAATATTACGATGGCTTCGGGCTGGGTTTTGTTGTTGGTTGTGTTGGGGAGTTTGGGCGTGGCGATGAAGAAGGATAATCAAATTTAGAGCACCTCTAAAAACTAATAATGGAACGCAGATGACGCAGATGATTATGAGGGACTATGATTTTTTCAGCGATAATCTGCCCAATCAGTGTCATCAGCGTTCTATTTGTATTCATTCGTGAGTTATTAGAGGTCCCTTTGTGGCTCAATTTTCTTGCGCCTTACTTGCCACGAAGACACTAAGGCACAAAGAAAGCTCCGCTTTGCGAGAGCCCTCGTTCAATCGGGGCACGAAGTGCGTAACATCAGTTAGTTAAGATCGCGCGTTCAATATTCCAAAAAATGAAAAAATTAAAGAACGTTCACCCGGGAGAAATCTTAAAATTAGATTTTCTTGATGCCATGAACATTAGTGCCACGGCATTGGCCAAAGCTATTGCTGTAGATCAGACAAGGATAAGCCAATTGATCAAAGGTACCAGAAGTGTCTCTGCAGATACAGCCCTGAGGCTTGGTAGATTTTTTAATGTGTCTCCTGAATTTTGGTTGAATATCCAAACTCATTACGA
>JAYVAI010000211.1:0-11627 GCA_043751075.1 Cyclobacteriaceae bacterium
AAATCATTGCAAGCCTCCTTTTTTTTCCCAAGCCTGTGATAGGTAAGGCCCCGGTTATAAAACGCAAGGCCATACTTAGGGTAATAGGTGATGGCTACGGAATAATCTTCAATAGCTTCAGCATAGCGGCTTAGTTTCATCAGCACGTTGCCATGATTAAGCCAACCTTTTTTATGATCGGCTTTTAATGTGATCACCTGTTTATAATCAGCCAGCGCACCGTTCAGGTTTTTGCTTTTCTCTTTGATGATGCCACGGTTGAGCCAATAATCCGGATCAGCCGGTTTGAGCCTGATCGCTTCATCATAATCTTCCATCGCTCCTTTCATATTTCCATTCTTCATCCTTATCAATCCGCGCTCGGCATACGAGTAGGGCATGGTGGGATTTTTTTCAATTGATTCAGTAAGCAGGGCGTCTATTTCTTCAAATTTTGCTGAATGTTTTTTGAGCACGGCCAAGTTGTGACGCGCCAAACTGCTTTCGGGGTTTATGGTGAGGGCCTGCTCAAAATCAGCCCTGGCTTGCATAGAATCTCCAGCAGTCAATCGCATCATTCCCCGGTTAAGATAGTAATCCGGGTCTTTGGGATTGATGCTGATAGCGGAATCAAAATAATGCGCAGCTTTCGAAAAGTCATTCAGCTTTGTTTCAATCAAGCCGAGATAATTTAAGTAGGTAGCGCCCAAGTTATTTTGAACGGTGAATGCTTTGGTGACACCATCGGCTGATTTGTCGGTTTGAAAATACACGGTGTTGGTTTCGCCACCCTTTGGCAAAGCCAATAGTTTTAAAAAATCTTCTTTGGCCACCGCCCATTGCCCGTACTCATAACGCGACATGGCCCTGCTGAACAGTGCCTCTTTGCTATCGGGTTTTGCCTCGAGGTAAATATTATAATCGGTGAGGGCACCTTGCTTGTCACCTAAATTTTCTTTCGTGATTGCGCGAGAGTAATACGCCTCCATAAAGTAGGGGCTCAATCGCAGGCATTCATTGAAGTGGGCCAGCGCAGTTTTATAGGATTTATTATTTATCGCCTCCTCACCTTTTTCAAAATAGTAAGCCGCGTTTTTGTTTTTGGGTTCAGTCTGGGCAATTGCTGATTCTGTCATCCCGATAAGGATGAAAATAATAAAGGGCAAAAATGGCAAGAATTGATTTTTCGACTTCATCATTCAAACTTCGTTAATCCTACTTTGTCAAGTTCTAAATTTGCGTATTAAAGTTCACAAACAAGATTACCTGCTCCAGAACAATTATGTTAGGTGACAAGCCCTGAAAGGGCGAGATCAAAGTAACGCAGGGTGCAGCCCTGCGTTTTAAGGTGAAGAAGTGTATCAAGCCCTGAAAGGGCGGAATCTATTAGAGTAGATCACACTCTTTCAGGGCTTATGCTGTGAATATCATTCACCAACGCAGGGCTTCACCCTGCGTTTATGATCACCGCCCTTTCAAGGCTTTCAACTTCAGGAGTAGCTGTATCTTTAAGGGTAGCTCCAAGTTCGATTCATTGTGTGCATAAGATGACAAAGTAGGATTAATCATTATTCGATATTCAAATTTGAATTTAGGATGATGAGTAGAGTCGGTTTCGCCATTTTGATTTATGGCTTGTCCTGGTTAGGATTAAAAATCACAACCCAAAAGCTGACGAGGCGAACAGAAAAAAATCAGGAATCCTTGAAAGGGAATTTAGGATTTGCCCTCACCCAACAACTGAAGCTCTGAACGCGCTTTGCTATCGATGCTGTTTTTGTATTCGTGTTTTGGAAAGCTAAGTGCCATCGTAAAATATTTTTTGGCAGTTACCAAATCTTTTTGGTCTTTGGCAATGTAGCCGAGATGCAGTGCCGCGTTGGCACCAAAGTACCACGGGTTGTCGCGCGTCATATCAATGCTTTGCTGATAAAATATTTTAGCTGCACCAATTTCTCCCGTCCGGTGTGCCAGCCTGGCTTTGCGATAATAAAATTCTGTTTTATCCTTTTCGGTAGCCAGGTCGGAAGGTACCACACTGCTTAGCATGGCGGCCGCTTCTTTGTAATATCCACCATCGGTGCTGAAGCGGGCCTTCAAAAGTTTTTTGTTTGGGAAGTCCGCATTCTCCAATTGCTTTGCTGCATAGCGGTCGGGCTCGGCCTTGTCGCTGCCGGTGGTTTTTGCTTTTTCAAAGTTCGCTTTGGCGGAAGGGGTGTTTCCAAGCAGCCAATAGCACAACGATATTTTGAAATAGGAATCTTTCTTGAAGCTCTGGCTGGGATAGGCTTTTATAAACCCGCCAAAAATCTCCACCGCTTTTTGATACTCGCCTTTTTGCAAAAGTATTTCACCATGCAAGTAGTCGAGATAGTGCATGGGCAGGCCTTGTGGAGCATGGTTCAACTGATGGATCAATGCCAGTGCCTCTTCGCTGCGGGCATCTTTGATGAGCATGTTCACACCAATAAAAATCAAGAGTTTGTTATGGGGTTGGTCTTTTAAGTGTTGATTGATGCCCTGTGCAGCCAATGCAAATTCCTGGTTGATAAAGCCCTGCACGGTAAAAAAAAGGATGGTGGCTTCCAAGTTCAGCGAAGAGGTGGAGGCGCGCAGTTCCGACAGTTGCTTTTGCCCGGTGGTCACCGAACCCTTCATCCCCAACAGGGTGATGAACCAATTATATTTTTCTGGCACCGACCCGATCATCACCTGAATAACCCCGCTTGTTTTTTTTATGGGAATGAAGGCAGGATATTTTTTCAGGCAATCGGAAGTTAGCTGGTAGGCTTTGCGAATGGAGAAGACGGCATTTAATTCCTGGCCCAGGTTCAAAAAACAAAACCCCCGCTGCAAGGCAAGTTCTGCTTGCAGGAAAAGTGTTTCGGCAGTTTGTGGCAGGCTTTCCAAATATTTTATCCGGTCTTTGAATCTTTGATCAATAGCTGGAAAACTTCCATGATCTTCCGTGATCAGTATATGCAATGTCTCATTTAGGCTTTGCACATATAGTTTATGAAGCTCGTTGCTGGTTATTTTTTTTAGCAATTCGTTGGCTTGGTCCGGCTGCAAGGTGGTGACTAATTGATAAGCCTTTTGAAGTTCCGGATCGAACTTCCATATCAAGTCGGTGGATTGGGCCGAAATTGAAAATAAAAAAAGGCAAGCGAGTGCGCATGCCTTTTTAAAATCCCTTATGGTTATCAGTCTATTCAACTTTTTTTGCCCGCTTTGCCGGGGCGGCTTTTTTTGGTTTTGGCTCTTCCTCCATCGACCCTAAATCGACATCGGCTAAAATCCGTCCGGAGTGCTCGTCAATTACAATTTTCTTTTTCTCGCGTATCTCGGCAATTTTTTGTGGCGGGATAATGATGTTGCACCCTTCGGCAGCACCACGCACAACCCTAACCACTGCCAAGCCATTGGAAAGGCTACCTCTTAAACGGTTGTAATGCTTAAGAAGTTTGTCTTCTATTTTTTTGGTGGCCTTTTCCCTTTCGGTAAGCAATTTTTTCTCTTCCTCCTGGCTTTCGTTCAAGATGTTGTCCAGTTCGCCTTTCTTGTTTGCCAAGTCTTCTTCGCGCTCTTTAATGAACTTTTCAATCGTTCCTATCTCGGTTTTCTTGCCATCAATTTTATCTTTCGCCTCTTTTATTTTCTTTTCGCAAATCTGAGCTTCCAGTTCCTGTAATTCTATTTCTTTGGTGATGGCGTCAAACTCGCGGTTGTTCTTAACGTTTTTCTGTTGTTCATTATATTTTTTTACGAGCTTCTCAGCTTCCTTGATCCCCTCTTTGTTCTTTTTGATGGCATCTTCCAATTCTTTTAATTCTGCCTCAAATCGTGACATCCGGGTGCGGTACCCTTCCATTTCGTCTTCCAGGTCCTGGACTTCATCGGGCAGGTCGCCCCTTAGTTTTTTGAGTTCGTCTAACTTTGAATCGATTGATTGAAGTTTTACTAAAGCTTCTAATTTCTGTGCAACTGTTTGATTTTCCATTATTTACAAATAGCTTATAGGATTAGTGACCGTATGCGAAAAAATGATTGCAAAAGTAGGGAATTTTTCCTTTAAAAAATCAAAAATAAGCTCTTTCGTGAATTGTTCACTTTCATAATGGCCTATATCGGCAATCAGGATTTTACCCTCGGCATCGAAAAATTCGTGGTATTTGAAATCAGCTGATACAAATAAGTCTGCTCCTTTCGCAATGGCTGTGGGCAAAAGAAAGCTTCCAGCCCCACCACATACGGCAACTTTTTTGATTTTCGATCCCGTAAAGGACGTATGCCTGATCACCGTAAGGTTCATATTGGTTTTCAGTCTTTTCATAAAAGGCAGCGGGTCTTCGGCCACTGGCAGTTCACCAATAATTCCTGCACCAACCTCCTGATCAACATTTTCCAACTGGCTTAAATAGTAGGCAACTTCCTCATAGGGATGATTTTTTTTCAACGCAACCAACACTTGCTGCTCAAGGTACGTGGGCAAAATAACTTCCACGCGCACCTCATTTGTCCTTTCAAGTTTATCGGTTTCACCCCGATATGGTTTGGCATCGGCAGTGGGCATGTATGTGCCTTCACCCATAATCCGAAAACTGCAATTTTTGTATTTGCCAATGTTGCCTGCCCCGGCTTGGTGCAAATCAGCAATCACCTGCTCTGCATTTTCTTTTGGGATAAAAGTGGTGAGTTTGCTAAGTGTATTTTTTTTGGGAAGCAGAATGGATAAATTTTTTAACCCTATTTTCTCCGCTATTTTTTTGTTAACACCAGTGATCACATTGTCCAAGTTGGTATGGATGGCATAGATGGCGATGTTGTGTTTGATGGCCTTAATGATGACCCTTTCCACATACGTTTTGCCCGTTAGCTTTTTAAGGCCCTTAAAAACAATCGGGTGATGGGCAACAATCAGATTGCAATTTTCTTCAATAGCTTCATCCACTACTTTTTCTGTGCAATCCAACGCAACTAAAATTCCTGTAACGAAATCGGAGGGCTGACCCGTGATCAGGCCGCTGTTGTCATAGTCTTCCTGCAAACTGGATGGGGCTATGCTTTCCAAATAACCCGTAACATCTTTTATCGTAACCGTTGACATCGATTATGTACTTTTGACCAAAAATAACAAAAGATAGCGGCACTGCTTTATGTTTGTCTTTAAGTATCTGTTGTGGCCAATGGCCTGTCTATATAATCTGGCCACACAGATCCGGAATCACCTCTATGATATTGGCCACAAAAAATCTTTTCAGTTCGATACGGTTGTCATCAGTGTTGGCAATCTTAATGTAGGAGGTTCAGGAAAAACTCCCATGATCGAGTACTTGATACGGTTGCTGATAAACCGCTATCAATTGGCCACCCTGAGCCGGGGCTATGGGCGCAAAACACAGGGCATTCGAATCGCTTCCGATGGCGACAATGCCCGCACGTTGGGCGATGAGCCTTTTCAGTTGATGCGAAAGTTTGGTGATAAAATCAACGTGGTGGTTGGCGAAGAGCGCGCATTGGCCATACCAACAATACTTCATCAACATCCGGATGTTCAGGTAATATTAATGGATGATGCCTTTCAGCACCGCACGGTGATGCCGCAGTTTTCCATTTTGGTAACTGACTATGCAAAACCTTTTTATGAAGATCACACGTTGCCCATGGGCCGTTTGCGCGAAGCAAGAAAGGGCGCTGGCCGTGCCGATGTGATTGTGGTGACCAAAGCCGATGGTATAAGCGCTATCGAAATGGAGACGATGACCCAGCACATAAAAAAAATTGTTGGCGACAAACCGGTATGCTTTTCTGGTTTGGTGTATCAGCATCCCTTGTCCATCCAACATCAAAATGCGATAGGTAAAAAAGTTGTGTTGGTATCGGGCATTGCAAAAAATAACCACTTTGAAAAAGAAGTTTCGAAATTGTATGAGGTGGTCCGTCATTTTCGTTTTGAAGATCACCATGTTTATACCAAAACGGATGTCCAGCACATTCATCAGGCTGCCGATAAGCATCAGGTGGCGTCCATTCTCACTACGGAAAAAGATATGGTGAAGCTCATTGCCCCTCAATTGTTACCTTTGCTTGAAAATAAAAATTGGTTTTACCTGCCTGTGAGGGCTTTTTTTATTAAAGATGGAATGCATTTTGATGAAATGGTCGTTCGCATGGTAGAAGAAAAACTAAATGAATTTTCTTCTGCGAAGAATCCGGCACCACAAAATTGATCGTCCATTACACATCTATTCAAAGCGTGATTTTTAAAAACATACTTCTCATTTTGTTTGTACTGCTGGGTTGCACGTGGGCGCAGGCTCAAGATCCGGCCCCTCCTAAACGCCAACGGCCGCAGCCCGAGGTACCCGTAAAAAAGCCCGATGTTAAAAGCCCGACCCAACCTCTACCGGAAAGACAGGGGAAAGGATCGCAGATTGTAGATGACTCAACCAAGAATGTTTATGGGCCAAAAACCACACTGTGGATTTCAGAGAATGATCTCTTTTTCAATAAGAAAAATTATCAACCTTTAGACACCAATCTTGCCAACTACCACCGGTGGACGTATGTGCAACGGTTCAGGAATTTTTTTCAGGATTTGGGCAACGTGGGCACTGCGCTTAACCCACTGTTTCCCGTGGTTTCGGAAACCATCGGGGCAAACCCCGGATATACTGCCTACAGTCCATACTACCACACAGAGGCACCGATTTATTTCGATACAAAATCTCCTTACACAAGTTTTCGGTTGGTGTGGGGTGGCGATGGGCGCGCGGTGAGCAAAATTGAATACAGCCGCAACATAAACCCGCGATGGAATTTCGGATTTAACTACAGGCCCTTGCTGGTTGACAAACAAATTCAACGCACGGGCAAAGGCGACCGGCAAACCATCAGCCACTATTATGATTTGTACATGAGCTACAAATCTAAAAATGACCGATACCTTCTCGCTTTCAACTACAACCGCATACGGCATAGAGTAAAAGAAAACGGAGGGATTTTATTGGTGAGGGACAGCACCATCAACGGTTATTATGACGACAACGCGCAGCCTTATTTACTCGCTGCCGAATCGGGGGAGCAGCGAACAGTGCTTCATGCGTTTCATCATTACCAATTGGCAAAACCTTTTCAAGTTTATCACAAGCTGGACATAACAAAACAGATGAACAGGTTTATTGACGTGCGTAAAACAGAAACGAACTACGCTAAATTCTTTTCCTTCACCAATGCCGACACCGATGTAGATGTTGAAAATGTATCGGATGGCATCGAGTTTAAAACCATTGTGAACGAGGTGGGCATCAAAGGCAATGCGGCTTTTTTGTTTTATAACTTTTTTTACAAGCTACGTACTTTCAGCACCTACAACAGGTATGTGGATGAAACGATGCTGTCATTTAAAAACGATGGTGCAGAAAATTATGTGGGGGGCAAGATTGCATTCCAGTTCGATTCGCTGAGCGAGCTATCGGGCAACGCTGAATATTTGTTGGATGGAAATTATCGCCTGCTGGCCGAACTGAAAACTCCGTGGCTTGATGCCAAAGGGATAAGCACATTGGCCAAGCCTGGGTTCTTGCCGCTTGCCTATCGGGGCAGCCATCATGCGTGGACAAATAATTTCTCAAACACATTTTCAAATCAATTGGAAGCGTACCTGAAAGTGAAATGGGGCAGGTTGTTTGTATCGCCAGGCGCTCGCTACACCGTGCTTAGTGATTATATTTATTATAGCGAGAACAAGGCGAATGGCGAACAAGCGGTGGTGCCCAAGCAATCATCGGGAAACCAACAAGCGTTTTCGCCCGAGCTCAGAATGGAAGTGCGATTCTTTCGTCATTTTTATTTGCGGCCACAAGTTATTTACACCTCGCTGCTAAAGAATGATGACGGTGCGTTGCGCATGCCCGAATGGTTTGCCAACACGCAACTGGCGTATGAGAATATTGTTTTCAATGGCAACCTGCAGGCACAGATTGGCGTGGATGTGCACTGGCGCTCGGCTTATGCTGCCATGGGCTACGATCCGGCCATTCAACAATATTATGTGCAGAATGGGTTTGTTAGTGAGGCCTATCCGCTGGTGGATATTTTTTTAAATGGAAAGTTTAAGCGCGGCAGGTTTTTCTTCAAGTATCATAATTTGCAGCAGGCATTCACCAACCAAGGTTATTTGCTGGCACCGGGCTATAGAGGCCAGAAAAATATTTTGGACTTTGGTTTTGATTTGATTTTGTTTGATTAGTTCTTTTAGTTGGCGATGAAGGTCTAACCTTCAAAAAGTTTCAGTATGTGAGCGGATATTTTGTTTGCCGGGCCGCTCAACCTGGCCGCCTTTGGCTCTGAAAAGCAAGTAAAAAGGAAATGAAGTAAAATCAAAAATTGGTTATGCCTGGAAATCCAAATTCTCAGTCACCCGCCTACCCTCTTTCTTAAACGTCTCCATGAAAATGGAAATGCGTTTCTTCGCTACTTCCAAATCCCAATTGTTCAAATTGATGTTCAGCAAATCTATAAACCAGGGAGTCTTCACATTGTCGGTCACGTAAGTATGGGCTATCTCGCGGGAGATGGGGAGTGTAGAAACTTTTGAATCATCATGCACATCTTTGTTGCCGGCCGTTAGCAACTTTTTGTATTCCTCTTCCAACAGGTGGGTGAACAATGTTGGATCGAACACATCACCGGATTTTATTCCGGTCGTTGCATCATCCTCGGTGAGCACAGCACCTTTGTGTACCCACTCCCATAGAATGCTCAATCGGATTTCGCCCGTGGCCATGTCTTCCATCAGATACAAAATATCATCGTTGCCAAAGTAGTCGGCAGGTTTCAACGCTGCAGCTTGCATGCCTTGGAGGAAAGCATTTCCATATTGAAGGGCAACACTCAACAGATTGCGCGCTCCCCGAATCGTTGTCGGGGCGGGCTCGAGGAGCATCAATCCATCGGCATCTTGTTGTGAATAAGTAAGCGGAGGAAATTTTCTTCCAAGTTGATTTTCTGCACCAACTTTTTCCCACACGGGCCTCACGATATGCACCATCTTCCAATGGGCAACCCACTTGCCACTGGCCCCATCGCGCTGTTCGCGTTCAGCTCCTGCCACCGCTTTTTTCATGCTGGCTTCAACCCCATCCTTCGAGCCTACTGGAATGTTGGGCTCCATGCCACCCTGCCATAAAGCCAAGTTGCCATTGATGTCGGGGGTGTTTACGGCACGCCTCACCCGGTCTTCGTAGTTGCGCATGTAGCCATACGTCATGGTGATGGCTTCGATATTCGGATTAACAAATTTATTGTCCCACGACAATGCATCGGAAACGCTATTAATATAATCCCAACGACCTGTGTTGAACCCAACAAAATGTTTTCCGAGTGCTGCGCGGATTTCCATCAATTGAAAAGTGGCTTCCAATTGTTCTACCAACACATAAACTTTTATCGTGCCCAACGGCAATCCAAGGTGGGCTTCCAGTGCGTTCATCATATCATTCCAAAGTGCTGCTTCTTCGGCTGTTTGGATTTTTGGGAGGTATAAAACAATGGATGAACCTGCCTTCTGCAACGATTGATAATTGTTCGCCACATATAATGTCAAGTCCACAATGGAAGCGGCCAGTGCAATTCCATTTTCATCGAGGATATGTCGGTCGTCAAGGTGAAGGCCACGAGCGCGGAAAATTTTGGTGGTGAAATCCAATTGTTTTTTCCAATCGGTGATGATGTTGCGGGCAAGGAAACCCGTTGACCATTTGTTCATTTCACTGGCCACTTGTTCTGCCACTTTCATGAACACATCATCTTTATGAATGGCCAATTTCAAATTGCGCTGATTGTCGAGCGACATGGATTTGATTTGGCCGAGGGCATCTTCGCCATCGAACATCCAACCATCCGCACCAGATAGTAAAGCGTAGGCTACGTTGCGGATACTGCTTTCAATCGGTGCATTCGGTTTTGCTGCGGGCCCGGTGCCTTGTATCCATTGGCGTTGAAGGTCGGCAGGAATTGATGAGCCCTCGAAGTTGCCAGCGCGGGCGTCTTTTACTTTGATGGTTGTTCTTGCGATGATTTTATCTTCATCGAGAAAAGTAATCCTGGATTTATTTTTCTGCCGCTCCGCCCTGCGGTTGAGGCGCGCGGTCATCACGGTTTTTATGTCAGTGTTGAAACGAACGAGGGAAGAAAGGGCGGTCAATACTTCTTCGGTATAGACATCAGCATAAGTAATGCTTAGGCCACTGTTGATTTTAATAGAGTTCATAATCTAAATTCATGTTAGAGACACCACAAATAAAAATCAACT
Source organism: Cyclobacteriaceae bacterium (assembly GCA_043751075.1). Taxonomy (GTDB): domain Bacteria; phylum Bacteroidota; class Bacteroidia; order Cytophagales; family Cyclobacteriaceae; genus ELB16-189. Next base: position 10,295 of record JAYVAI010000211.1, read on the forward strand.
GAATATCTTAATAAAATTGGTGATGGTAACAATCGGTATTCCCCGAAAAGGGTTGAGTGAAAGTAAATCGCCATCACGCGTAACTATTGCATCGGCTCTGCTGCTCACTGCGAGTTCCAAGAACATATCATCTTTGGGGTCGCGGCACGCGATGATTTTTTCGGTTACAATGCAAGGGTTGGACAGAAGTAAGAAATTGGCTATGAAATCAATTTTATCTTGGGCATTAAGAAATTTCTGTAACCTTGGTTTGTCGAGAGTCCGCGTAAGCTCCATAAAGGTTTTTTCCGAACGGATCAATTGGCCCTTTTGTTGGGCAAATTCAAATGCATTTCTGCAAGGGCCATTTCCCAAGGCTGAACTTATCAACACATTGGTATCGAGAACGAATTGCATTTATTCGTCCTTCAACAATTCATCGAGCTTATCCAAGTCCAAGCCTTTGCTTTTGGCATACTTGGCCATATCATCCATCACTTGGTTCATCGTTCGTTTGGGACGATTGACAAATGCCCAGATCATAGTGGAGAGGGCTTTTTTCTCATCTTCAGAAAGCTGTGCAATTAGCTTTTCCGTGTCCGGTGGTAATGGCAGCGAAATCATGCTATGTTATTGTTTTTGTAAATCAAAGATAGGAATATCAGGATGGATTTTTAATGGGTGCTGTAAAATGTAGAGTTCAATGTAAATCTTGAATTTCATTTCCTGTTCGTAAACAAAACGCCCATTCCAATCACAATCAAAACAAACACTAAAACTGTGAGATAAATAAACCCCTGGGACAAATCATAAACTTCCGCTGTGGCACTTGATCCCATCTTTTCATAAACAGGAATCATCCAAGTAGTGAGGTATGCCTGCATGCCCGTAAGCAAACTCACCACAAACAACATGATGAAACTGTGCTTCACGGTAAAGCGAAACAACTCTGATTCTTTTCCCACAAGGCCAACAGCTGCCGCACCGATGGCAATGGACTGTGGCGAAATCATTTTGCCTGTTACTCCGCCCGATGCGTTGGCACTTACCGTTACCACGGGATCGATACCCAGCGTCTCTGCGGTGGTGGCTTGCAGTTTGCAGAACAAAGCATTCGATGAAGTATCGGAGCCGGTGAGAAATACGCCAAGCCATCCAAGCACAGGGGAGAAAAACGGAAAGAGGATTCCGGTGCTGGCCAACGCAACAGCCATGGTGGTGGACATGCCCGAATAGTTTGCGATGAATGCAAAACCAACAACAGCAGCAATGGTGATGATGGGAAATATCAATTGCTTTAATGTTGACAAATAGATCGTGGCACCTTGCCTGAATGTCATGCCGATGAGTGGCA
>JAYVAI010000212.1:0-4263 GCA_043751075.1 Cyclobacteriaceae bacterium
TCACCATATTCATAAAATCATCTATAAACCAAACGATATGGGAAATCCATTCAGAAAAAATAAAAATTGAGGTTTCCTTGTTAGGAGAATTGATCACCGAACTGAAAAAATTAGCTAATTGATTATGCGGCCTTACTAAACCCGCTCCACTCCCAGCCCTGGTTTATCCGAACAATACATTACCCCCTCTTTCAAAATAAATCCACCTTTCACTACATCACGGGCCAAATCCAAACTTCCATCAAGGTCAATGTATTTGGTGTTGGAGCAGGAGAATGCGAGGTGCAACGCAGCCGTGATGCTCACAATGCTTTCGTCATTGCAGCCCCAGAAAAGATCAACGCCTTCGTGCAAACCTATGTCGGCAATTTTTAATCCCTGGCTTATGCCGCCACACTTCATCAACTTAATATTGAAGATGCCCGCGGCCATTGGGGGTCTTACCAATTCGAGTGCGCTCTTAGGTGTGAGCAGCGATTCATCGGCAGCTATTATTTTTCTGATCGTGTCAGGCAGTTTGCGCATTTCTTCTACCGCTTTGGCGGGAAGCGGTTGCTCTATCAACTCCACATCTAAGTGTTTGGTCTTGTTGTGAAACTCAATCGTTTTGGCCGTGTCATAGCCTTGGTTGGCATCAATGCGGATGACAAACTTCTTTCCGAATTTTTCTCTCAATTTGACGATGCGCTCAATGTCTTCGCTCAAATCTTTTCCCAACTTTACTTTCAATACTTTGAATCCGCGCTCGCCATATTCTTGTGCTTCTTTCAACGTCTCCTCCACATTTTTTATCCCAATGGTATTGGAGGTTGGCAACGAATGGATTTTTTGTCCCAAATATTTTACCAACGGAACGCCCAGAAATTTTGTGAACACATCGTAGAGCGCAATGTCTATGGCGGCACGGGCGGCAGGGTTGAGTGGAAACTTTTGCCACACTTCAAAGGTAAGTTGATGCAACTCCCGAATATCGCGGCCCACCAAAAATTGAATGTTCTTTTCCTGCAAGGCTGCTTTGCATTGCTCAAAACTTTCGCCAGTTACATATTCGCTGGGGTTGCCGGCACCAATGCCGGTGGTTCCATTTTCGAGTTCAATTTCCACAAAGGCATTGAGCACTTCGTCAATGGTTTTGAAGGCGATGGTGTAGGGTTTTGTGTTGCCGAGGTCGGCTGACCAGGTGCGGATGGATTTTATTTTCATTTGAGTCTTTTGCGAATGAGTTTTGGGTTTCTCCTATCGTGAAGTACCTAATAAACTATGATTGTATCTCGAATGATTTTGAAAACAATGATGTAGGGAAATCGGTCTAAATGTTTGAATCTGATTTTTTTATATTGGGGGCGGTAAACAAAAGCAATCGCTGATTTTACTGTATCAATAAATTCCCTATCAAGTCCATCTCTTTGATTGGCATACCAATCCATTATTTCTTGGAGATCGCTTTGAATTTCAACAGAGTACTTCATCTAAATTTTAAGCGAGATTGAATTTCATCCCAGGTAAAGGTTTTGCCTTCACCCTTTTCATGCTTTTCAATTCTTCGATTAATTTCTTCTTGTTGTTCTTTCGTCAATAAATCATCTCCCTGCTCAGAGTCTAAACTATCCCATATCATTTCAATCATTGAAATTTTATCATCAAAACTCAATCGCTTTAAGTCCTCTGTGGTTATCATATCTCCTTTCGATTATTAGTCCAAAGTAAAGTTATAAATAGTTTTATAAAAGTTTCTGCGGCATCTATCCTACTTTAAAGTTAAACTATTTCTACACCTGCGCGATCGACTTCTCAATCATATCTTTAAAAATATCAACTAATCTTTGCACACCATCCTCCAATGGAAGTATAACCGGAATGCCCAATTCTTTTTCTTTTGCCGCTGCATAAGCTCGCGCATCGCCATCGGTCATTTTATGCGTGTTGATGGTGACAGCCACCGTAGGCGCCCCGTAAATTTTTATCAACGCAATTTCATCTTGCACATCGGCAATGTTGGCGGGATAATCTTCCAAGCCTTTGTATTTTTTCCTTGCGGGATTATGTTGCAGCACCACCGCGTTTGCATCGGCAGACACGATCCACTCCGCACCGGCTGGCCCACTTGGATTGCGCAGCGAAGATTGCCCCTCGATAAACATAATATCGGGCTTGGCTTCTTCCCAACATTGCACAATGGCATGTTCCATCTCGCCCGAAATAAAATCGTTGAGGGTGCTATCAAAAACAAACCCATACCTGGCACCTTGCATCCAGCCGGTTTGCCCGGTGTAAATCATTTCGGCCCGATAGCCGCCTTGTTTCATTGCCTCTACTAGAAACCTCGTGGTGGTGCGCTTGCCGAGTGCACAGTCGGTGCCGAGCACAGCAATTTTAGGGCAGTGCACATTCTTTATTTTGCCCGACCAGAAATGCAAGTCTTTAAATTTTTTAGGCTTGCGCACATCTATGATTTCCAACCCACGCGACCGTGCAAAATCTGCCAATTCCGGAATTTCAGAAACGTATTCGTGCAACCCATTGACAAGGGCATAGCCGTGAACGAGGGCATCTTTCAAAATGACCCGCATCGAATCCGGGATCACCCCACCCTTTGTAGCCACTCCAATAATACAATAGGTAGCTTTCTCCTTCGAGGTTTTTGCAAACTCTTCAATGGATGCATATATTGGAATGTTCCGCTTTTTTCCATCCAATACTTCGCCTGCATCCTTGCCGGGATGTTTTTCGTCAATGATGGCGATAATGTTAAAGCGATCGGAACCTCGGATAAGGCCGTGGGCAGTTTTGCCGCTGTTCGAATCCAGATAGCCGGCAGTGATTACAATGGCATTGCTCTTTTGCATAATTTTTTAAAATCAGAAAGCTGAAAATTCGGGTATTAATTTTTAATTACAAAAATTTTGGGCTAAGTCTGAAAAAGAAATTCATTGCTCATACTTCAACTTAAATTCCGAAAGATCGGGATTGACCTTCTTCGTTCTTTTTAATTCATATTGATAAATCAATTGGCCCAGGTTTTTCATAAACGGAAAGCCGAGTGTTTTATATTCATATTTTCCGTCATTATAAATTTGGTCGGTGTTGGTATTGATCACGGCTGAAAGCATAAACTCAACACCGTGATCGTAGTCAACCAGGTAAGCATTGTCGATCAGGTATCCATACGCATCGCCAACTTTATTAAAAATGCGGATGTTTCGTGGTATGGGATTTTTGTCCTCTCCAAACAAAATGAATTTGCAATAAGCATCGTATAAAGTGGTGTCCTTATAATAAGGCGGATAAATTGTTTCGCGCGGCCACTGCGACATATATTGCAACACAAACTGACGATCGTCCTCAGAAAAATCAAATCGCCTTCGCTGCTCCACCGCCCCCGGAAAGAGGATCGCTTTCAAAATCTCTTGTTGCTCGTAGAGCGGATAATCATTCTTGTAGGTGAAATCGAAAGGCTCCATGATCAACGAATCCCTTTTCAAATATCCAACGCCCTTTAAAACTTTGCGTGGAGGTTTGATGGAATCAGGATTGACTAACATGGGCTGGTTATAAACCAATGCGCTGCCATTCATAAACCGGATTGCTTCGGTGTGCCTGTTTTGATCGGGTGTCAATGATCTTTCCAATCGATGGAGGAACCGAATGTTATATCCTTTGCCTCTCAAAATCTGGTTCGTTTCCTGTTGGCCGATAAACTCGTACAATCTATTGAAGGCATCGTTGTCGCTCACCACCAAAATCTTTTTTGAATAATGTGCCACTGATGGAAGGTTGTTTTCGGAAGTGGCGTCCTTGATTACCCTTTGTTGGCCCGAATAGACACTGTCGTGAAGCATGGTGGTGTTTCTGTCCAGCCCGGCCATGCGCAGTGAATTTAGTTTTTCCAATGCGAGCAACACAAGCGGCAACTTCACGGTGGATGCCGGATAAAAGTAGTTGGTGGAATCCACATTGAAATAGAATGATTTGAAGGAAGGCTTGTTATTGGCATCCCTGTTTATCTGCGTGTAGATAATCTGGATTTCGAGTTTGTCTTTATTGTCGAGATAGGATTGAAATTTTTCTGGGTCGGATTTCATTAGTTCCAGTAGAAAGTCATCATCATTTGTTTTTTGGATGCCACAAGAAAATAAAGTCGATGAGAGGAGTGAGATGAGGAACAATTTCCGGTAGCGGTTATGCGTGCGCAAGCGGGCAATGGGATTGAAGTGGAAAGCCCCACGCGCCTCGCGTGGGCTTGGAACGAAAAGCCCGGTGGCG
>JAYVAI010000213.1:0-4248 GCA_043751075.1 Cyclobacteriaceae bacterium
GGGAAATTGTGGAGGCACTCTGTTTTCAATTAGGCATTGGCAGATAAAGTGAACGATATTGATTTGGATGTGTTATAAAAAATTGGCGAACGGTAAATGCTACTTCACAATCGCATCCAACTCTATTTCATAAATCAGGTTTGAGTTGGCCGGCACACTCACGGAGCCAGTTTGTGATTGATTTCCAAACCCCAAGCCCGAAGGCACATAGAAGGTTGCTTTGCTGCCCACCTTGAGTTTGAGAAGGCCAACCTGAAAGGCATATATGTAACCAATCACCCGGCTGTCAAGATTTGCCGTTGGTTGGCTGGTGCCTGCAAAAAATACCGATCCATTGGCAAGCACTTTTCCTGTGAAAGTAATTTTAACTTTATCATAAAGACCTGGAACAGCGCCCGTGCCAACTTGTGTGACAACATAACGAAGGCCTGATTTGTCGCGCACTGCATTGATTGCGTTGGTGGAGAGATAACTATCAATGGCCACGGTATCCGTTTTCAATTGCTGCTTCTCCACTTCGCTGACTGCAACATCTTTAAGGAAAATTTCAAAAATCAAGTTTGAATTAGGGGGGATACTTCCACTGCCATTGACACCATAGGCATAGCCCGAAGGAATGAAAAATCTTGCCTTCGAGCCTTTGGTCATCAACTGGAGGGCTATCTGAAAACCCGGTATGAAACTATTCACGGCTCCGGTGATCGTTCCTTGATCGAAAGCAGTGCCCGACAGAAAAGTGCCTTTATAAGTAAAGGTTACCGTGCTGGCGTTTTTGGGAGGAAACCCTTTGGCAAGTGAATCAATCACAAAGCGCACCCCGCTCACATCCTTCAAGGCATTGATGCTTTTTGCCCTGAGGTGCACACCAATGGAGGTGGTGTCTTTTGCCCATTGCTGTTCAAAAGAAACTGTTGTATCCGATTCTGTATTTAAGCAGGATGAGAGTAACAGCGCAAAGCCGATGATACAAAGCGAAAGGGAACTTACTATTTTCATTTTTCTTGTTTTATAGAGTCTAACGCACAAAGGAAGGAAAAATTTTCGACAGGCTTTAGATTTTAGCTCAAAGGTTTACTCTGCGCTGGGTTTTAAACGCAAAGGGCGCGGAGGCAATGCACACAAAGGCCGCGAAGAAAAAATCATAGTGTAATTCCTGTATTTCTTTGCGGGCCTCTGTGTGCTCTGCGTTTATTCTGTTCTGGGTTTTAAACGCAAAGGGCACGGAGAGAACGGAGGACACAATCTTAACTGTGTGCCTTTCTCTGAGGTTCTCATCGTGCTCAGCGTTTATTTTTTTTGGGGTGCATATCTCTTCGGTTTATTATTCAAAACCTGACATCCATCATAGATCATTGATTGCCATCTTCTCATCTTTCGCAAAACAAGACAGGCCGATGACAACCATTCTATTTCCAACCGATTTTTCCACCAACGCAAACCACGCGCTGGAATATACCGTTAAAATTGCGAATGCAACTGGGGCTTCCATTCGCCTATTGCATGTTTACACTCCCCTCGTGTCACCTGCCAACTCAATAAGCGCATTTATTACAGATGAAACTGACGATATTAAAAAAACAGCAACCGAAAAGCTGGCTGTATTGTGCAAGACGATCCAAGAGGAATATCCTGCCATAGTCTGCCAACCGCACGTTGCCATAGGCGAAACCGTGGAAACCATTCTCGATACGGCACTGGAATGTAAAGCGGATATGATCATCATGGGCACACGCGGGGCCAGCAACCTGACAAAAATACTGTTTGGTTCCAATACCTCGTCCGTTATAGAAGGATCACAATCACCCGTGTTGTGCGTTCCCTCCAATAATGTATGTACCAATCCAAAAAAAATCCTTTTTGCCACCGATTTCTCACCTCACGACATGCATGAAATGCAAAAGCTTGTGCCTATCGCGAAAGCATTCAACTCAGAAATAATAGTAGGTCACGTGGATGTTTCATTGGATGAAGATTCAGAAGAAACGAATGAACTGAAAAATTTTACTGAAGAAGCGATCCGTGCAACAGGCTACTCAAAAATTTCCTTTCGACTTGTCAACGACCACAACGTGAGCATGGGATTGGACAAAATAATTGAAGAATCGGGAATTGATTTGTTTGCGCTCTCCACACGCAAACGCACATGGTTTGAAAAGTTTACCAACCCAAGCCTCACAAAAAAAATCTCGCACTACGCTACTATACCGATGCTTGCGTTGCATAATCCATAGGTGGAGAATGCAGAATACGGAATTTAGAAGTCAGAAGACAGAAGTCAGAATTTTAAATTTTGTAGTTGGATTATAACTGCCATTAAAGAATAAGCCCACCCTGAGTAAATCAAGATGGGCCATCTAACCTAAACCTAAACTATGAAGAACGAATCAGGAAAAGTGCCATCCCTGAAATCTTACTACTTCGGTCATTACATAGGCGACACTCTTATGGCTTAAACTCTAGGGTAATTATTCATTTTTTGTTGCCTTACCTACGTAGTACACGGGTGCATTTCAAAATGTCGCGATAGAACTATCTATCAACTAACTCTCCAAGAGTTTGGTTGATAATTTATTGAAGTAAAAGATACACCCGTTACAACTCTTGGAGAGTTTTTTAACCAGGGGTGACTCGCGTCAATTTAAAATGCACCCTGAAATCTTAAATCAAAACTTTTAAATATGAAATTGCTCTTTGATGTTTTCTGTCACCACTTTTCCGTCAAAGAGGTTTATGATGCGGTGCGCGTAGTTGGCGTCATACGGAGAGTGTGTTACCATCACAATGGTAGTGCCTTCCTCATTTAATTGCGAAAGAAGTTTCATTACCTCTTCACCGTTGGCCGAATCGAGGTTACCCGTAGGCTCGTCAGCGAGTATTACTTTGGGCTTGGCCACAATGGCGCGCGAGATGGCTACCCGTTGTTGCTGGCCACCTGATAGCTGTTGTGGAAAGTGGTTTCTGCGGTGCATGATGTTCATACGCTCAAGCACTGCTTCCACTCTTCTCTTGCGCTCATCCGATGGCACTTTCAAGTAAAGCAACGGAAGCTCTACGTTTTCGAAAACAGTCAACTCATCAATCAGATTAAAACTCTGGAACACGAAACCGATAGAGCCTTTGCGCAATTGTGCGCGCTGCCGCTCCGAATACTTGGCTACTTCATGCTCGCCAAAATAATATTCACCACCCGATGGGTTGTCCAGCAATCCCAGAATGTTCAACAAGGTGGACTTGCCACAACCCGAAGGCCCCATGATGGCAACAAACTCACCATCTTTAATTTCCAAATTGATGCTGTTAAGTGCTGTGGTCTCTATCTCTTCGGTGGTATAGACTTTTTCTAAACTTTTTAACTTTATCATGGCTTGCTTGTTTTGTGTGAGATGAACGTGTGAGATATGATTTTAGGAATACTTATTTTTTCAGAAAAGGTTACGGGATGTTTGTAAACATGGTATTAGACGGTTTGTATTTCCATATAGTTGCACTAATTCAAAATTAAAACTTCATTGTTTCCAAAATTCTCATACGAAGATGTGATCACGCGATCGCCAGGCTTAAGCCCTTCCAGCACTTCAAAATATTCGGAGCCCATTTTGCGGCCCAACTTCACATCGCGCTTCACGGCACGGTTGTCCTCCTCCAAAATAAACACCCAGTTGCCCCCGGTGTCTTTATAAAATCCGCCAATGGGCAACAGCAATTCTTCCGATGGCTGGCCCAGTTCTACGCGCATGCGCAACGAGAGGCCACGCCTAAGCCCTTGCGGAGTGTCGCCAACAAAATTCATGTCCACTTCAAAGCGTCCGTTTAGTATGGTTGGATAAATGTAGGTTATTACCAAATGATAAGTCTTTCCGGCAAAATCCGTTGTGGCTGGCAGGCCCTCCGAAATTTTTGGAAGATACAGTTCGTCAATGGGCACACGCACTTTGTAATTGCCTATCACGTCCACTTGGCCAAGCCGTTGACCTGTTACTACGGATTGGCCAATTTCCCAATGGGGCGTGGAAAGCTGGCCTTCAATGGGAGACCTGATAACTAAGTTATCCAAAATCTTGCCCACGCCATCCAAACTCAACGTCATTTGCCGCTCGGATGTGCTCACCGCTTTCAACTGGCGGATGCGGTCTATGGAATCATTTTTATAAACTTCATAAGTGATTTTCTTTCTTTCAAGGTTGTATCTGTAGTTGGCTTCGGTTTGTTCAAACTCCTGCTTGGCAATTAATTTTTTTTCATACAATT
>JAYVAI010000214.1:0-1619 GCA_043751075.1 Cyclobacteriaceae bacterium
ATACACTTTGTCACTGATCTCAATGAGCAGGTCAGGATTTTTTTCCAAGGCATTGCCAATCACAATCAAATCGGCACCCGCTTCCAGGGCAGTGATGGCCTTCTGACTGGTATTGATCCCTCCGCCTACCAGGAGTGGAATGTTCACCGCCTTGCGCACCGTGTTTATCATCTTCACATTGATTTCGCGTTCGGCCCCACTTCCCGCATCCAGATAAATCAGTTTCAGCCCCAGCATTTCACCGGCCAAAGCCGTGCAGGCGGCCAACGAATATTTATCTTCGGGTATAGGCGTGGTATTGCTGATGTATGCCACCGAAGTTGTGCGCCCGGAATTGATGAGGATATATCCGGTAGGCATTACTTCGAGTTGGCTGTTTTTTAAAATCGGTGCCGCCAATACATGCTGGCCTATCAGCAGGTCGGGGTTGCGGCCAGAGATAAGGGACAGAAACAATATTGCGTCCGCAGAGGAATCAATTTGGAGTGAACTGCCCGGAAACAAAATGACAGGTATCGAAACGGTTCCTTTTATTTGCTTTACAACATCGGTAAGGTTGGTGGTGGTGATCAGGCTTCCGCCCACAAAAAAATAATCGACACAATTTTCATTGGCCAGCCTAAGCAGGTTGTGCAGGCGTGCCGGGTCGTCTATTTTGTCGGGGTCCACCAACACGGCAATGCTTTTTTTGCCTGCCTCATGCCGCGTGTAAAGGGTATCAAGGATTTTCATGTTGCCTTCTCTTGCTTAGATATTCTGCCAATTTTTCTTTTGCAATGTCCAGCAACATCACCGTGGCCTGTGTTGCAACACGCTCCCCCAACTGCGATAAAAACGAAGGCGGTGAATTTGTTTCGACAGGTTCCTCCTGTTCGGTTGCGGGCGCATCTTCTTTTCCGTTATGGATTGGTTTTTCCTTTTTTCTTTTCTTCTCCTTGGAGCCACTAAGCTGGCTCACCACCAAATACGTTAGCGCGAGTGCCCCTCCAATGATCAATGCGTTTTTAAGAGTACGCTCAGTTTTGTCGGCCATAGCCTTCACTTCCTTTTCAAGCTCGCTCTTATGGCGGTCGCTAGCTTCAATGAGTTTCTTCTTCTCCGGGTCCTGGGTTTCTAACAATTCCATGATTTACTTTTTTTTGCTTTTGATCACTTTTGTCAAATGCGTTTCTACGAAGTGGCCAATGCTTTTTCTGAACAAGATGAAAATCAAACACGGCACACCGTAAAGGGAGGCCACGATCCAATAGCCCACATGGGCTTGTTGAAAAAATGTATTCAGATAATGAGCCAAGCCTATACTTAAAAATAAAAGAAAGATCATGGCCAGCACGGCAACCATAATCACAACGATGGCTTTGGCAAGCACCCTGGCTATGTCTTCGCGGATTTCGATTTTGAGCAATTCAACACGCGCCTCCACATAACCCGTTAGGTTGTCCATCAGGTTATCCAACCGCAAAAACTTAAATAGTGAGTCCTTTATTCCTTCCATGATTTACTCGCGTGAGCCATTAATTACCTTTTCTAAACCTATATCGTATCCCCCAACTTCCCCTTAGTATTTCATCTTCACCAACAATGGGTGCCAACTCAATATGAAATCCAAAATTCTTTGT
>JAYVAI010000215.1:0-1617 GCA_043751075.1 Cyclobacteriaceae bacterium
TGAAGACCTGGCCGAACACAAAGAAGTGGGCGAGGCAATCTCCGATCCGAAAACAGGATCGTACCGCATCACACTTCCCAACGGACGCAACTACGGAATCCGCGCGGTGGCAAAAGGGTTTTTATCGGTGAACGAAAACTTAGAACTCATCACCATCACCAAATACACCGAAATACAAAAGGATCTATTTCTGGTGCCCATTGAAGTAGGGGAAACCATACAGTTGAACAATGTTTTCTTTGAACAGGGCCGGCCAATATTAAAATCACAATCATTTCCTGAACTCGACCGCTTGGTGCAGATCATGATGGAAAACCCAACCGTAAAAATCGAGGTGAGCGGCCATACCGATAATGTGGGCAACAAAGATGCGTTGATGAAACTATCGCAAGACCGTGTGCTTGCCGTAAAAGCATATCTGGAAAAGAAAGGAATTAAAAAAGAGCGCGTAGATGGCAAAGGGTATGGAGCTACACAGCCCATTGCCCCCAACAGCACAGAAGAAAATCGCCAGCGAAACAGAAGGGTGGAGTTTAAGATTACGAAGAAGTAAGAGCCACTAAACATAACATAGATTGTTCTCTTTAACTGATGTTTACTCATGAATTGAATTCAATGTGCTTCTTAGTGAAACTTCGTGCCTTTGAGTCTTTGCGGTTCGACTTTTACGTTATTTAACTATGCCACTAAGTCACAAAGAAAACTCCGCTTTGTTGTAACCAAAGAAAAAGTCAAAGTCAAAGTCAAAACGTAATAGATGGAAAAAATCCTCAACTATATTGATGGCAAGCTCCTCCACCCTGTTGGCGATGAGTATTTGCAAAACATAAATCCTGCGGAGGGAACTGTTTATAATTTGGTCCCTGATTCCGACAAGCGCGATGTAGAACTTGCCGTGCAGGCAGCGCAGTCCGCTTTTGCCGGATGGTCGTCAATGCCAATACAAAAACGCTCGTCTATTTTACTTGCCATTGCCGATCTTATTGACCGCGATTTAGAAAAACTTGCGCTCGCAGAAAGCATAGATCAAGGCAAGCCGGTAAAGCTCGCGAGGTCGATGGATATTCCGCGTGCCTCGGCCAACATGCGTTTCTATGCAACGGCCGCTTTGCATTTTGCTTCCGAGTCGCACCTGATGGAAGGCGAGGCCATCAACTACACCACGCGCACACCGATCGGAGTAGTTGGTTGCATCTCTCCTTGGAATTTGCCTTTGTATTTGTTCACGTGGAAAATCGCGCCCGCGTTGGCTGCTGGCTGCACCGTAGTTGCCAAGCCATCCGAGCTTACACCTATGACCGCGTTTCTTTTTTCAGAATTGTGCATCGAGGCAGGATTGCCTCCGGGTGTGTTGAACATCTTGCACGGCCTCGGCAATAAAGTAGGCCAGGCTATTGTAGAACATCCCGGTGTAACGGCAATATCTTTTACCGGTGGCACTGCAACAGGAAAAATTATTGCAGCCACAGCAGCCCCCATGTTCAAAAAATTTTCGTTGGAACTCGGAGGAAAAAATCCCAACATCATTTTTGCCGATTGTGATTTTGAAAACGCTGTAAGCACGTCCATCCATTCTTCATTCTCCAATCAAGGCGAAATTTGTTTGTGCGGTTCCCG
>JAYVAI010000216.1:0-4237 GCA_043751075.1 Cyclobacteriaceae bacterium
CTTTACTATTTCTTGTTCTGATCTCGCTTGGTTTAATCCTTTTCGGGAAGAGGAGTAATTTTTAAAAATTTCTGGATATCCGTTTTGTAAATCAATAGCCAGCCCTGTGTGTTCTGTGGTTCTACATTTGTCCAAGTGAATGGGTGGACTGGCCTTAATAAAAAATTTTGCTATATAGGAATAGTTGTTCAGATGGTTTATTGCCTGGCGAAAATATTCCCCGCTTACTTTGATCTCTGGTTGTGCAAGGATACTTAAGAAAGGTATAAGGGGGATTGGTAGATGTATTTGACACCGCCTTTTGTTCTAAACGGAACTGGTAAGGCATAAACATATTCCCCATTTTCAATGGCAACTATTGCTTCCCAATCCCCCTCGCATAATGAAAGAAATGTGTAGGTGCAATAAATTGATCCGGTCATGGATTGCCTGACAAGCGAGTCCCACTTGGTTTTTTCAATATGTGTGCTATGTATTATTTCAACGATCAAAATAGTTGGGTGATTATAATATCAATCAAAAGATAAATTGCATTTACTTTTCATTCAATCAGTGCTTGCTTCCTCTCTTTTCAGTAGGTGCCGAGTGATTACTTTTTTGCTTTTAAAGTAATCGGAACCACAATTTTAAAACTGAAATTTCGGCCTATATTAAAAACGCCCGCTCTTCCAGTGATCGGGTTTACGGCAGCATATTTAAGACGGCTCAAATGGTTTTGATAAGCCACATCAAATAAATTATTGACGCTAGCGTAAATTGAAAATAAAGTAGTCCTCTTTTTTGAGATGATATCCGCACCGATGCCAACATTTACCAAAGAATACGAGTCCGTTCTTGTCTCAGTTCCATTTTCCAACAACACTCGTTCTTGCGCCCAATAATGCACAAACTCTGTTTTGAAGAATAAGTTTGAAAATATCTTTCCTGCCGATTTAAAATTTGCGCGCAACTCACTTTGATAACGGGCGGGCGGGATGAAGGGCAAATACCTGGCACTATCACTATTCAGTTTTGATTGATTGAGTGCGTTGACAAAAGAAAAGCTATTTTCAAAATGCAACCAATCAAGTGGGTGCGGATGTAGGTCAATAGAAACCTCCGCGCCTGTCAGTTGTGCATTGCCTTGTATAAATTGGTAGGCAGGCACGGGTTCAGTAGGGTCGGGAATGCTGTCCGTTCCATCGTTCGCCAAAAGTTTTTCGATATAGATATAATTGTTGATGTTGTTTTGAAATAATGAAACCTCAGCAGAAATATGATCGGAATTAAAAGCAATGCCAACATCGGTTTGAAAAGAAGTCTCGGCCTTGAGTTTTGTATTCCCATATTCGTAACGCAGCGTGCCTTCATGCCTTCCGTTAGATGCCAGCTCGGCTAAGTTAGGCGCGCGAAATCCGCGTGAAGCATTTAGCTTGGCCGTCCATTGTTTAGATACTGGATAAGTAACGCCAGCACTGGCAGAATAATTTGAATACGATACCTGTGCTGCGCTGAATTTTTTTGTTTGATTCACATCGTTTGTAGGCTTTTCATCTTGATCAAGGTACAGCGCATCTATTGTTATTTTCCGTTGATCGAAGCGCAGCCCTCCTGAGAAATCAAATTTACCAACGTGCCGCTTGGCAAAACCGAATACGCCCCAATCAAAAAACTCATATTCAGGAATCAAAAACTCTATGCCTCTATTTCTATTTTGCTGGCTCATGCCACTGGTGCCAATGGAAAGTTGCCAACTTTTGGTTTCAGGAAAAAAATAGACAAGGTTGTAATTCAGCGTGGTCAAATCGAAGTAGAGACTTTTAGAGTTTTCGTTCAGCGCATCGCCATATTCTTTTCTTTGGTTGCGCTGGCAGCCTAGGTTCAATTGAAAGCGCGATGGCCCTACATATAAATTAGTGGTGTTCGACAAGCCAAAATGATTGACGGTTTGCTTCGGTACAAAAAGTTGGTATGAGTGCAATTCATCTTCGATGGCTGTCACCGGTTCTTCATTGCCATTTACATTTTTTAGCCTTATAAATTTTCCTTGCGCATCTCTTTCTCCTTCAATTAATCCGATTGATTGATCAAAGGAATTGAAATTAATTTGAGAATAGCCCCACGTGCGACTGACCCCAACAAATCCATTGAAGTCAAGCTCATTGAAAGCTGAATTGAAGATACGGCCATCATTCGCATTTGTATATGACTTGGCCGTTTTGTTGCTCGCCCGTGCCAACCAATAGATGCCACCCAAATTTCCAGCGTTCATGATGGAGTTGGCAAGCAAGCCATTGTTGGTTTGGTAATTGGAAATCCATTTTCCTTTTATTGTTCCTTGCGCCTCAGGATTAGGAGCTAAAAAATTAATTACTCCACCCAAACCATCACTCCCATACATCAAACTGCCAGCACCCTTGATCACTTCTATCCGATCAACTGAGAACTCGTCTATTTCTATTCCGTGTTCGTCTCCCCACTGCTGGCCTTCTTGCCGCACACCGTTGTTTAGGGTGATGATTCGATTGTAACCCAAGCCGCGTATGATGGGTTTGGAAATAGCTGGCCCGGTGGTGATTTGATTGATGCCGGCCTTTTTTGAAATGTTGTCTATCAAATTTGAAGAAGAGTTTTCAAGCAATTGTTGGGCATTCAATGTGCTGATGGGGATGGAACTGCTTTTTAATTCCGAGGAATGGCTCATGCCCGTTACCACTACTTCATTCAGTTCCGTTGCCACGGGATTCATGGAAGAATTAAATTCTGTTGCTCCATCTATTTGAATAGCTTGAACAAGCGTGGCGTAGCCAATGAATTTGATCTCTACCAAAAATTTTCCTTTTGGCAACTCAGTGAGGGAATAGAAGCCTTGTGAATCCGTGACGGTTCCCTTTTTTAAATCAGGTATGTAGATGGAAGCTCCAGGAAGAGTATTTTTTTCTTGACCTTCTGTGATAATCCCCGAAAGGGAATTTTGTGCACAGGCAACAAATGAGAGTAAAAAGGATAAGAAAACCAAAGTGATTCTCAGGCAATTGAATTTCAGTCTGCTTCTCCGCACACCGAGGAAATAAACAAAAGAGACGCTCATGATTTTTTTTATTGACTAACGCAACAATGTTGCGATTGCAAACATAATACTTATCTTTGCAATCGCAACATTGTTGCAATTAATTTTGACAGAATGAAAGCAGTAAGAAGCACCACCGCTAAATTTGAAATTCAAAGCTTGATAGCTAATTCGCCAGTGGCCTTGTCGCACACCGAAATTCAAGCCAACACAAAAGGGCTGTGCGACAGGGTTACGATTTATCGTGTGTTGGAGCGCTTAATGGACGAGGGTTTGGTACACAAAGTGGTAAATGTTGATGGCGTGGTGAAGTATGCCAATTGCCATACCTGCTCAACCAAACACAACCATAACCACATTCATTTTAGTTGTCAAAAATGCAAGTCCGTAACTTGCCTTGATGATGTGGAGCCTACTTTCAAATTGCCAAAAAAATATAAAGTCAATGAAATGAATTTTACTTTGTCTGGATTGTGCCCACAGTGTTCATAAGAACATTCAAGGTTTTGACTTCAATTAGGACCATAAATTCTTAAATCTTTTAAAAATTTATTTGCCCAAGCGGGGCAACCTGTTTGTAGAGAATATTTTTTTGCAAGCGACCTTTGCCCCAGCGGGGCAACCTATTAATTATGATTTTATAAGCACGGCTATATTGAATTTTACGATAGAGACTACAGGTTGCCCCGCTGGGGCAAATACCGGATATGAACTTCATTCTACAAACAGGTTACGCCTCTGGCGTAATATCCAAAACCCTTAAGTTAACGACCATGGTGCCCTCCCATACCACCTGAACTCTGCATGAATTTAATTGGCTTTCCGTTTTAAAATCCATTACTGTTCTGTTTTAAAATGGTAAAATGGTTAGGTTAGCAGAAAATTTATTGTCAATGTGAAAAAAGCCTGGTGGAAGGAAGCCATCGTATATCAGATTTACCCGCGCAGCTTTAAAGACAGCAACCGCGATGGCGTTGGCGATCTGCGGGGCATAATTCAAAAACTCGACTACATACAAAGCCTGGGTGTGGATGCAATATGGCTCAACCCTATTTACAAATCGCCCAACGATGATGGTGGCTACGACATCAGCGATTATTATTCCATCCAACAGGAGTTTGGCACCATGAAGGATTTTGATGAACTTCTATCAGGCCTTCATCAGCGCAAGCTAAAATTGATCATGGA
>JAYVAI010000217.1:0-4230 GCA_043751075.1 Cyclobacteriaceae bacterium
AATGAAAGCAGAGGGTAAGATTTAAAGCTGCGTCTCGATTTTACCCTTGTTAGAGTTGGTCACCTGACCAACTCTTTTCAAATCTTCATTTTTGCCCCATCTGAATTCTGAAAGAGGGACTAAATTAAATCGAAGTTTTTCCCAGTTGGAATCACAAGGGCATAAAAAAACCCCGGTTCCAAACCGAGGATTTTTTCCAGGCCGATCCGGAACCGTACAGTTCCTTAGGTCTAGAGTGACGAAAACTAAACATTAAACACGAATTTGCATAATCGTAAATCGGGTGCATTTCAAAATGTCGCGGTAACAATAACAATAAGGTCGGGGCTGACTAAAAATCGCTTCTGTCATCGCGGCCTTTGAGCCGCGATCTCGTTTTTACCTGGACTAACGGGATACCGGGTCAAAGCCCGGTATGACACTTCGATCCAATTGCGACTTTTTAGTTAGTCCCAAACACAAACTTTAGTACAAACCAAAATAAACGCATGCAGTTCCAACCAATTAATTTGGTATGCGTATCTTTAACGTGTTATTGATTTTTAATGTTATCCGATTGTGTTTATGAAGAAGTTGTCGATTGGGATTGTGGTAATTGCAGCAGCACTGATTTCGATATCGTTTACGCCTCCTGCCGACCGGTACTTTGAAATTGCCAAAAACCTTGAAATTTTTGCGTCCATTTTTAAAGAAGTGAATGCACTGTATGTGGATGAAATCAATCCAAACAAAACCATACGCACCGGCATCGATGCCATGCTGGGATCGCTCGACCCCTACACCAATTATATCTCCGAAGATCAGGTAGAAGATTTCCGCACCCAAAACACGGGACAGTATGGAGGCATTGGCGCAGTTACCCGCACCTTTGGCAAACGCACGGTGATCGCCATGGTGTATGAAGGATATCCGGCCTTTAAAAACGGACTTAAGATTGGAGACGAAGTGTTGAAGATGGATGGCGTGGAACTTTCCAAGCTCACGGTGGAGGAAGCCAATCAGTTGATGAGAGGCCAGGTGGGCACGCCCGTAAAACTCACGGTGAAACGAATAGGCCAGACCGGTCCGATCAATATTGAATTTAAACGCGAAAAAATAAAGATCAGCAACGTGCCTTATTTTGGATTGATCGCCAATGATATTGGGTACGTTCAGCTTACAGAATTTACACCGGACGCAGGCAAAGAAGTAAAAAATGCGGTGGTGTCCTTGAAAGAGAAAGGAGCAAAATTTATCATCCTCGACCTGCGCGGAAATCCTGGAGGCCTTTTGCACGAAGCCGTGAACATCTGCAACATCTTTATCCCGAAAGGAAAAAAAGTGGTGGACACAAAAGGAAAAGTAACAGAGCACAACATCACTTACGAAACATTGAACAGCCCCGTTGATTTGGAAATACCCGTTGCCGTTATCATCAACCGTGGCAGTGCCTCTGCTTCAGAAATTGTGGCGGGCACCTTGCAAGATTACGACCGGGCCGTGGTGCTTGGCGAAAAATCGTATGGCAAAGGATTGGTGCAAGTGCCCAGGCCGTTGTCATATAATTCGCAGGTGAAAATAACCACCGCAAAATACTACACGCCCACCGGCCGCTGCATTCAGGTGTTGGACTACACGCACCGCAGGGAAGACGGGAGCGTGGGCTCCATACCCGACTCGGTGAAAAAAGAATTTATCACACCACGTGGCAGAAAAGTATTTGATGGCGGTGGCATAGACCCAGACGTAAAAATTGAATCGGCCCAACCCGCTACGATCACGCAAGTACTTTTTCGCGAAGGTTTGATATTTGATATGGCCACACACTATGCCCACGCTCATCCTGCCATAGCCGATGCAAAGAGTTTTACAATCACCGACCAGGACTACCAGGAGTTTGTATCACAGATAAAAAGCAAACCGGTTTTTTATCAATCGCCTTTGGACGAACAGCTGAGCGAGTTGGTGGCCCTGGCAAAAAAAGAACGGTTTTATACAGACCTGAAACCACAATTGGATTTGATAACGGCCCGCATGGCCGACACCCGAAAAAATGATTTGATAAATTTCAAAGACCAGATAAAACCACTTTTGGAAGAAGAAATTGTGTCGCGCTATTATTTTGAAAAAGGAGTGGCCGAAGCACGTTTCAAAAACGACCTAGAAGTTAAAAAGGCCATTGATGTGTTGCGCAACCAAACGGAATACAAAAAAATACTTCGCATCGAGTGATGGCGATCAGTGGCAAAATGAAAAAATGGTTTTTGGTAGGGCTTACCTTGGCCACTATCACAGTCACCATGCACTCCTGCCTTCAATTCCGGATGAGCAACTCCGAGATTGATTCCTTCTTTGCAAGCAAGAAACAAAAAGGTAAAATCATCCATTTCAAAGAGGGTTTTCGATCTGTTAATTATGTGATCGTTGGCGATGACCGCAAGCCCTTGGTTGTTTTCGTGCATGGCTCCCCCGGCTCGTTGAGTGCATTCATTGATTTTCTTGGCGATAGTTTGTTGCTGGAACAAGCCCAACTTATTTCGGTTGACCGGCCTGGGTTTGGCAACGCCAATTTTGGCAATGCAGAACCATCCCTGCAAAAGCAGGCCGTCTTTTTAAAATCTATTATTGAAAGGCACAAAAACAACCGGCCAGTTTTTTTGGTGGGTCATTCCATTGGAGGTCCGTTGATTGCCAGGGTTGCGATGGATTTTCCAAAATTGGTGGACGGGCTGATCATGGTCGCTCCGTCCATCAACCCAGAATTGGAACCTCACGAATGGTTTCGAGCCCCGCTGGCCACTCCATTCCTGCGTTGGATTTTGCCCCGCTCCTTCCGGGCCTCCAACGATGAAATCTATCAACTTAAACCCGAACTGGAAAACATGCTTCCGCTATGGCCACGGGTGCTGGCCCCCACCATTGTGATACAAGGAAAAAAGGATTCGCTGGTGCCTTTTGAAAATGCTTTTTTCGCAAAAGAGAAAATCACCAACGCGCCCGTTTCATTGGTGATGGTGGACGGGATGGACCATTTTGTTCCGTGGTCACATCCGGAATTGATACGCACCGCGATCAACGATATGGTGGGCACTCGCTTGCCAAAAACAAAAGCGGAATGAGTGGGGTTTATTAGAAAGCGAAAAACCATACACGTATCGGTGGCAGCATTATTCGCTGCTTGCAGAGAGGTAATGTAAAGTCGGCAGCAGTGTCGTCATTTCTTGTTTACCCAGTCAAATTTTAGCCTGGTGGCTGTAGTTAGTAGCAAGTAGTGAGACTTAAGAGTTTTGAGAGTTTCATGGTATCAGTTGTTTGAAAAGTCTGTCTGTTATAAATTTCATAATTTTGTTGTTTACCTTTTAAATTAGATTTTATGAGCGAGATATTGATTGCCAGGTTTAAGAATAAAAAGGAAGCGGATGCCGCCACCATGCTGATCAAGAAACAAAGTGCTTCCTCAACCCTTGTGCGTGGCACTAACATAGAAGATATGCTATTGGGTGAACTGATTACCGAAGGCATGAAAGAAAAAGGGAGCACTCCCATTAAGGTTTTTAAGAAGCAGTTGGATGCGCATATCAAGGTACTGCGAAAATGAAGGTTTTTTCCAAAGGCACTTTTGACCGCGATGTGGCCGATGTTTCTAATGCCGTGCTTTTGGTTGCTCTCAGAGAAAAAATCGAACAACTTGAAAAAGCAGCTGACACCAGCCACATTACGGGGTTGAAACTTTTGAGAGGGTATGAGACCACTATCGAATAAAAGTTATTACTGATAGTGCTTCTTATCGGATAGGCGCAGTGATACGTGGCAATACCATTTGGCTTGTGCGCTTTCTTTCCCGTAAAAAAATCTACCAGAGGTTTCCGTAGCTGCAAAGGCAGAAAAGTCGGGAAACCAAAACCCGTGGTTCGTGTCTTCACGAACCACTACCTTGTGGTCGTGGGTTAGTAGTTGCCACGACCCTGCCTTTGCAGGAGGCACACAGAGCCGAAAATTTTTGTTGCCCAATTAATTAGTGTTAATCTTTCTGGGATTATTTGACTTCACCTTGATTGTAACAGGTACGCCCACCGCATTGCTGCTCGTAGCTGTATTGTTCATCAATAGAAATGAGTAGAGGAATATTTAGGAACGCTGGGAGATGCATACGGATTTCTTAGGATGAACAATTTCACCCCCCATTCACTTGCAGCATTTCACGCGCATTTTCCACGGCTTTTGCCGAAGGCTTGGCCCCCCCGATCATTT